>PWUG01000209.1 GCA_003562605.1 Syntrophomonadaceae bacterium
CTATTGTTGCTTTGCTGACAGTACAGAGGACATTTTATCACTCGCTGTTGCAGAGTATGGCCAAGCTGGGCAGTGTACTGCTGGGCGGAGTGCTGGGCACAGCTTTTAGCTTTATGTTTGGTGTATCCCCGCTTGGTTACGGTTTGGTTACTCTGGCTGCCATTTACATCTGTCTTAAACTGCACTGGCAGGACAATATTATCCTAACCACGGTTACGGGCATTACTGTCATCTTCAGTGCCACCGATGTTCCTCCCTTAACTTTTTCTTTCGAACAAATCCTGACAGCTCTGCTTGGAGCTGTCTGCGCCCTGGCCATTAATTATCTTTTTACTCCCAACCACAGAAGAGATGTTTTGGGGAAGCTTGCAAACGCAGAGGAGGGCCTGCGGCGGGCTATCGATTTTATTACGCTGGAAATGCTTGAGCCCGGTTATGAAGATACTGAGTTTAAGGAAGAGATCGATAAACTAGATAAATTGATAGAGGAAGGATTGGAAGAAGCTAAGCTGCTCCGGGAAGAGCAGCGTTATATCATAAACCGGGAAACTGATTCGGATCGCTATCGCCAGGCATTCCACATTTACAAGTCACAGCTGAACCGCCTGGAGGAGATGCACAAACTGGCCAGGCGTATGCCGGTCAGGGTTCCCCAGGCGGCACCGCTGGTTCGACTGTTCCGTATTGTGCAGAAAATGCAGAAGCGCAGGGTTGAGGGTAAGAACAACCACTATCAGAGTGTAGATCGGTTGATGGAGAAGTTGGAGAAAAGTTTTGCAGTTATAGACCTTCCCAAATCAAGAGATGAATTTATCAGCCGCGCCTCGCTTTTCCACCTTTTCCAGGAAATTCAGCGTTACTACCGCCGGATGCAGAATCTGCCTGCTTCCATAATTCCCATACAGCCGCAAAAGCAGCAAAGGATACCGCTAAAGAAACTATTTTAGCAGTCTGTCAAGCAGTTCACGCGTGCGGCTCAGGGCCTTACCGCGGTGGCTGACCTTGTTTTTTTCTTCTGCGGACATCTCAGCAAAAGTTTTCTCTGCCACCTCATAAAAAAACAACGGGTCGTAACCGAAACCGCCTTTACCCTGCAGGTTTTAGGTTATCCTTCCGGAGCAGCTTTCCTCGATGATGTAGGTTTGATCACCCGGTACAGCAACAGCAATGGCACACTTAAAAGAAGCGCTGCGCTGTTCAGGTGGCACACCTTTAAGCTCTTTCAATAGGAGGAGGTTATTGGACTTGTAGTTGCCCGCTTCGCCAGCGTAACGTGCAGAGTGAACACCGGGTCGGCCACCGAGGGCGTCGACACTCAAACCTGAATCATCAGCAAGCGCGATTTCACATGTTGCAGTAGATACAGCTTCTGCTTTTTTAGCAGCATTACCGGCAAAAGTCGGCATGTCTTCCTCAGGCATAATCAGATCGGGATAATCGTCCAGGGTAAGCACTCTCACCGGCAGCCCCTGCAGCAGCTCTTTAATTTCCAGCACCTTATCAGGGTTGCCAGTGGCCAAAACCAGCTTCTTCATAGCCGAGCTACACCCCCCGCTTTTCCTGATCCTCATAATATGCTGCTGAAGCAGTAATTAGAGCATCGATCTCCCGGCCGAGAGCTTCTTTCTGGCGGGCAGTAATTTCGATCACCCCCGCTGAGGCGAGGTCGATGAGTTGATCCATCTGCTCACGGCTAAATGGCTTATCTTCTGCGGAGCCCTGTACTTCGACCAGTTTCCCGGCTGCGGTCATAACTACATTCATGTCGACACCAGCCTTTGAGTCCTCCTCGAAGGCAAGATCAAGTACCGGCATATCGTTATAGAGGCCAACGCTGACCGCTGAAAGGTAATCGTAAAGAGGAAACCGTTCAAGTTGGTCCTTTTGCCTGAGGTGAAAAAGAGCTTCCGCCAGGGCAACATAAGCGCCACTAATTGCCGCCGTGCGCGTTCCACCGTCGGCCTGGATCACATCACAATCCAGCCAGATTGTTCTTTCACCCAAAGAGCGGAGATCGACCACCGAGCGAAGCGAACGGCCGACCAGGCGCTGGATCTCAAGGCTGCGAGCATTTACTTTGCCCCTTTCCCTGGCAACGCGAACGCCAGTGGACCCGGGGATCATGGCATATTCCGCTGAAACCCAACCCTGTCCTGTTCCCTTCAAAAACGAGGGTATTTTATCCTCGATGGATGCAGTACAGATTACCCTTGTATCACCGAGCTCGATATGAGCCGAGCCTTCCGGGTATTTCAGGTACGATCGTTTTATTCTTATCGTTCGCAGTTCGTTATTCTTTCTTCCATCAGCTCGCATAGTTGTACTCCTTTCTTATTCCCACCTTTATTCCCCGGCCCTGTGGTAATTTCCTTCTCTTTTCCTGTCTGCTGCAGGGATATTTATTTTTAACTCCCCGGGCAATAGCTAGAGGATAAATAGGCGAAAAAAAGAAATAGTATAAAGGCTTTTTTATAGGAGGCTTATATATGGATATCACCTATATTTTCCCGGCTATACTGATCCTGATTGCTGCTTTTACTGTCTACACTTATAACCGCCTGGTTGGCTTACGTAACATGGCCGATACAGCTTACTCGAATATCGACACCCTTCTGCAGAAACGGTTTGACCTGGTGCCCAACCTGGTGGAAACGGTGAAGGGCTACATGCAGCATGAGCAGCAGGTTCTCGAGGCAATAACAAAAGCGAGAACAGACTGGCTTAAGGCTTCGACCATCCAGGAAAATGCCGGCGCTGATCAAACAGCGGCGAGGGCGTTAAAAACCCTTTTTGCTGTATCGGAAAATTACCCCGACCTAAAGGCTAACCAGAATTTCCTGATGCTGCAGGAGGAACTGGCCGGTATCGAAAATAAGATCGCTTATGCCCGGCAGCGCTATAATCGGACAGTTATGGTCCTGAACATGGTAATCCAGAGGTTCCCATCCAACTACATAGCCAGGTTGTTTAATTTTAAAACCCGGGAATTTTTTGCTGTGGAATCAGAACAGGCCCGAAGTGTACCCAATGTCGATATGCAAGGCGGTGATAATTAGTAATGGATCCAATTTACGGACGCATAGCAGCCAATAAAAGACGGACCTTCTTCCTTTTTTTCCTTTATGCTGTATTATTCGGAGTAATCGGCTATTTTGCCGGTATATATCTTGGAGAGCCAATTGTCGGTCTTATCCTGGCCGGACTGGTCTTCGGAGTCCTCTTCTTGATCAGTTTTTTCAGCGGGCAGAGCGTGGTTACTTCAATGGCCGGTGCCAGGGAAGTTTCAAAGCAGCAGGAACCTTTTCTATATAATACTGTTGAAGCGTTAAGTATCGCCGCCGGCAAACCGATGCCCAAAGTTTACATCATTGAGACCGAAGTGCCCAACGCTTTTGCCGCCGGTCGTAACCCGCAAAATGCCATTATAGCTGTCACAAGGGGATTGATGAATCGTCTGAACCGCCAGGAGCTGGAAGGAGTCATCGCCCATGAAATGGCCCATATCAACAACTACGATGTTCTGCTGGCCACGGTGGCAATCGTTTTGGCTGGAACGATCGTTTTCGTAAGTGTAATCGCAAGAAACATGGTCTTTTTCGGTGGGATGGGACGAGGCAGCCGGAAAAGCGGCCAGGGTCAGCTGATTGCCATTGCAGCATTGATTATCCTGGCCATCCTGGCCCCAATTTTTGCCCAGCTGCTCAAATTCGCCATTTCCAGGCAGCGCGAATACCTGGCCGATGCTACAGCCGCCGACTTTACCGGCTATCCCGAGGGTTTAGCCAGTGCACTGGAAAAAATAACTGAACAACAGGTTAAAAAGAGCCCGATCGATAACAGCGCTCTTAACGGACTCTATATCGTTAACCCTGCGCTGGGCGCCAGATCCGGAAACAGGGCCAGCGTTCTATTTTCGACACATCCGCCGGCAGAAGAGAGGATTAAGCGTTTAAGGGCTATGTGAAGGGCGGCTTTCAGCTTAGTTTTACCTGGTAGGCTTTGATATCACGGTGAAGCAGTTTGGCCCCGACTTCTTCAAAAGGTTCAGGGCTGCCGCTGACAAAAAAACGGTAGCGGTGGCTGTCGCTCGCAAGTGGATTGACCATATCGCTTTTGTTCAGTAAAACTTCGACCTCTGCTGCAATTTCCTCGGCAGAATTGATTAATCTGACTGATGGGCCGACCACTTCCTGGATCAAACTTTCCATCAACGGGTAATGAGTGCAGCCAAGAATCAGGGAGTCGATATTTTCGTTGACCAGGGGATCGAGGTATTCGTGGGCAACTTTTTTTGCTTCGGGAGTATGGACAAGATCATTTTCTACCAACAGCACAAACAACGGGCAGGCCTTGCTGACCAGGTGCAGCTTCCCGTTTTTCTGCCTTAATTTTTTTTCATAAGCCGAGCTGTTGATTGTTCCGACAGTACCGATCACACCAATCCTGCCACTGCCGCTGTGGGTGAGGGCAGCTCTCACCCCCGGGTCAATTACCCCTAGAACCGGATATTCACATTTTTGCTGATAGTACTGCAGCCCTGCCGCCGTTGCCGAGTTACAGGCGACAACTACCATTTTAATCTCCTGGTGCTGTAAGAAATCGATCATCTCAAAAGCAAAACGTCGCACTTCTTCATAAGGACGCGGGCCGTACGGCATGCGCGCGGTATCGCCGAAATATATTATGCTCTCATTGGGCATAAGCCGGCTTATCTCGCGGACTACAGTCAGGCCTCCGACTCCGGAATCGATAACTCCGATCGCCTTATGAGCCTGAATTAACTGTTCCCGATAATTGATCTCCACTATTTCGCCTTCATCCTTGAAAAATAACCTCCCATAATCCTGCGTGTATCAAAAATGGAAATAACCGCGTCAGGATCGAGCTTTTTCATTTGTTTTAGCAGGATGGGCAGTTCTTTACGTTTCAGCAGCACCTGAAGTGTTGCGTGCACACCTTCCCTGCCGTAACAGGGCATTGAGGTTACTCCATAACCCAGTTCACGCAGTGATTCTTCAAGGGTGCCTCCGTTCTTAAGAGTAATAATCTGAACATGAACATAGCCGACAGCAATATACTCTTCAATTTTACTGCCGACAAGATTCCCTGAAGCAAAACCAAGCCCGTAAATCAGTATGTTATACCATGCTTCAATGTTGGCTAGTACCATACTGAGGGCGGCCAGGTAAATGATAGCTTCAAAAAAACCGATAATAGCAGCAGCTACGCTGTTCCCCCGGGTTAAATAAATAATCCTGATCGTGCCCAGGCTTACATGAGCGATTTTGGCAAAGAAAATTGCCAGCATAGTTAAAAACACAAACACGTAAAATCCTCCTATGGCGCATAAACTGCACCATTTCAATTTATATCAACCCATATTGTAACAACCTGCCCGGGGGCTGTCAATCAAAAAAAAGGGACACAAAGGTTCCAGGTTTTAATCATACTAAAGCGGCAGAGAATACCTGCCGCTTTCTTACTTAACCAGCCATCCAAATTCAGCCTTGCTAACGGATATAACCCATTTTTTCCGAACGGGAAGCGACAATTTCCAGGGCATGCACATTTTTTACCCGAATAAAGGTCCCTTTCATCCCCAGCGATCTTGATTCAATGATGCCTGCACTTTCAAATTTACGCAGGGCATTGACGATTACAGAGCGGGTTATACCCAGGCTGTCTGCTATCTTGCTGGCAACAACTACGCTTTCGTTGTTGTTTATATTCTTAAGAATTTCACGAATAGCCTCCACCTCTGAATAGGAAAGGCTTTCGAAAGCGCCCTCCGCCAATTCCCTGTTTCTGATCTCTTTATCTTCCTGATCGGCGATCTGGTGAATAATGATCATGCCAATCAAAGTTGCGCTTACTTCAGCCAGGATCAATAGCTCCGGCTCGAATGTGCGGCCGGGGTGAAATAAAAACAGTAAAGCTTCATTTTTACCACTGCTTTTGACGGGAATAACAGTAAAAAGTGAACCGCTCTGCGTAGAAGATTCTTTCTTTTTTTTGCCGCCCGTTCCATTCGGGAAAAGAACATTTGTCAGAGTTTTATCGGTTTTGATAACCGACGGCAGGAAGGAATCACCGGCAACAGAACCCTCCTCTACCAAACGCTCAAGGCGCTCTTCAGCCTCGACTTCATCCAGCCAGTATGCCAGGATTTTTCCTTCTTTATTTATCAGTAAAACAGCAGAGCTGGTTATCTCAGCAATAGCTTTAACTCCGTCGTTTAAGATCGGAGCCTGGTTTTCCGGTCGGAGAAAAACACTATTTAATCTTCTGATATGCTCCAGTAGTTGATTGTCTTTCATATAAGATACCTCCTTTCATTTGTTATATTACATAATATTGTATATGTCAATAATATTCAATCTTTTTTGATTGAATTCATTAAGATTGCTACTTTAACCGGTTTTGTGACAGGGAAGTAATTGTTGGGAATTTTTCTTTTTATCGCCGGGTTCTAAAAAGGTACTCGGCAAGCCTGTAGATTTCTTTCAGCGGCAGGCCCGACTTTCGGGCTATTTTCTGACAATCTTCGTATTCTGGGGCAAAGTGCATGGAATGTTCCCGGTCCGGCATAGTGCTGTATTTGATCCTGATCGGTCCCCACTCGGTCTCAACGGTTGCTACTTCCCGCGGGCGCATAATTTTACGGGCGGTGGTCAGGCGAAAACCCAGGGTCGAGGTTTCATAGAATATTATTTCCTGCAGCAACCCGGCCTTTTCAGGAGCGGCAAGAACGCTAAGTTGAACTGCAGGGCGATTCTTTTTCATCTGCACCGGGGTATAGTAAACATCCAGAGCACCGGCTGTAAAAAGTTTGTCCATCAGGTAGCCGAAAATCTCCGGGTTTTGATCGTCAATATTAGTTTCAATTACAGCCACTTCCTCCTCATAGGCCGGATCAGACATATGAAGGCTTCCTGATATCAGGCGCAGGAAATTCGGATAACCGGGATCTATACTGCCGGCACCGTAACCAACCGTCTCAATATTGAATGCCGGAAGAGGACCGAATGTATCGGCCAGGGCGGTAACAATTGCAGCGCCGGTTGGGGTAACCAGCTCAAAATCACTATCACGCCCCTCGATCGGCACATTTCGTTTAGCTAAAAGCTCCAGGGTTGCGGGGGCGGGTAGGGGCAGCCGGCCGTGTGCCGAATGTACCTCGCCCCGGCCCAGGGGAAGTGGCGAGCAGTAAATGCGATCAATTTCAAGCAGGAACAAAGCTGACACAGAGCCTACAATGTCAACTATGGCATCGACCGCTCCGACTTCATGGAAATGGACCTTTTCAACTGGAATACCGTGGACCGCGGCTTCGGCTTCAGCCAACCGGTTAAAAACGGCGGAACTTTTTTTGCAAACTGCTGCAGGCAGTTCGGATTTAGCGATTAGCCCGAGGATGTCCGGCAGGTGCCTTTTTACAGGCGAGCTGCTGTCCAGCCGGACCAGTGCCCTGGTCCCGGTTATACCGCCTCGGGAAGTTTTTTCAGCCTCAAGTTTGTAACCCTTTAGCTTCAGGCCGGCTAAAACTTCCTGCAGGCGTTTTAATTCCAAACCGCTGTCGAGCAAAGCACCGAGAGTCATATCACCACTTATACCGCTGTAGCAGTCAAAGTAAATAATTCTCTGCCTCTTATTGATCCTTTCAGTCATTGACCTGTTGATCCCTCCCCGACCCGGTTTATCAGGGCAGCCATATATCCTGCGCCGTAACCGTTATCAATATTGACCACAGCCACTCCGGAGGCGCAGCTGTTTAGCATAGTCAGAAGGGGGGCTAACCCACCGAAATGCGCTCCATAACCGACACTGGTAGGCACGGCAATCACGGGGCAGGTTGCCAGTCCCCCGACTACACTGGCCAGGGCGCCTTCCATACCTGCTACAACCACGATCACCCGAGCCCGGCTTAGCTTATCCCAGTTGTCAAAAAGGCGGTGTATTCCTGCCACGCCGACATCAAAGAGGCGCTCAACACGGCTACCGATTAATTCCGCCGTCAGTGCCGCTTCTTCAGCTACCGGCAGATCCGCAGTTCCTGCCGATACAACTGCTACGCAGCCGACAGGTTCGGGCTCACTTTCACTGCGGATAACAAGCGCTCTCGCCTGAAGGTGATATTCGGCCCGGGGATGTTTTGCCTTAACCGCTTCAAAGACTGCCGGTTCTGCGCGTGTAGCCAGGACCGTGCCGCCTGAAGCAGCCAGGCGGTCAACAATAGCCTCAATCTGTTCAACTGTCTTACCGGGGCAGTAGATCACTTCGGGAAAACCACGGCGCAGGTATCGCTGGTGATCGACCCGGGCAAATCCGAGGTCTTCATAGGGAAGCATCCGCAGCCGCTCCACAGCCTGATCTATACTGACCTTTCCATCCTGTACCGCTGCCAGCAGCTCTTGCAGTTTTTTTTCGTTGATGGGCCTAAACTCCCTTCTTCACTGCCATTTTAGTAAATTATAACACACTGCGGTGCCTGGCAACTCAGGCTGTACGAGTCAATAGGATAATCAGCTAAACTGGAAACCGGCATCCGGCATAGGCGCTACAGTGCAGGATTTTTGTGCAACAGGTGAATGGGTGATGTTTGCTGTTGGAAGAGGGGACACCCCTCCGATGGAGTAATGTCCCCTTAGAATTTCTATTTTTCTAGTATTCAGCCGGCAGGGCGTTAAGCTCGGCCAGGCTGAAAACCGGCCCATCTTTGCAGACATAAACCGGACCGAGGTTGCAGCGGCCGCACTTGCCGACGCCGCATTTCATGCGCATCTCGAGAGTGGTAATGACCTGTTCGGGAGAAAACTGCAGTTTTTCCAGCGCCTGCAGGACAAATTTGATCATAATCGGCGGCCCGCAGGTTACGGCCACGCGGTTTTCCGGCGTGAAGGCCAGCTCGGAAACATAATTGGGAACAAAACCGACGTTACCATCCCAGTCCGGGAACTCGGCATCAACGGTCAGGTAAACACTTGTGTCAGGCTCTTGGCGCCAGGTCTCCCTGACCTCGCTTTTTCGAATCATGTCAGCAGGAGAACGGGCCCCGTAAACAATATCGATATGCCCAAAATCCTGCCGGTGGTCAAAACAGTAGCCGATCAGCGAGCGCAGGGGTGCAAGGCCGATTCCTCCCCCGATAAAGAGAAGATCTTTTCCCTTCATTTGATCAATCGGGAAACCATTGCCGTAAGGACCCCTGATACCAATCTGCTGCCCGGGAGTCAGGCAGTGCAGGGCTCCCGATACGCTGCCGACATCTTTAATACTGAATTCGAGGCACTCCCTGCAGGTTGGTGAAGATGTAATTGAAAAGATTGCTTCCCCAACAGGGGGGACCGACAGCATGGCACATTGACCGGGCATGAAATTAAAAGGCATCCCCTCTTTGCCGACCACGCGAAGGGTTTTGATATCGGGGGTTTCTTCAGTTATATCGAGAATTGTAGCCTGCTGAGGCATGAGCGGGTTAACACTGCTCAACTGTCTCACCTCCAAGGGCTTTAATAGCCTGCACAATATCAAGATTTACCGGGCAGCTGCGCAGGCAGCGCCCACAACCGACACAGGCAATTTCACTATGAATTTCCGGATAATACTGCAGTTTGTGCAGAAAACGCTGCCTGACCCTTTCTTTTCGCTCGGGGCGGGGATTATGGCCACCGGCCATCTCGGTAAAATGCCCATACATACAGCTATCCCAGCAGCGGAATCTCTCTCCTTCTGCCTCATGCCCGAAATCTTCAACATCGAAACAGTAACAGGTGGGGCAGACGTAAGTGCAAACGCCGCAACCGAGACAGCTTTTATAAAGCTGATCCCAAACCGGATCGTCAAAGCGCTCCTTCAGGTTTTCTGCCAGGCCTTCGAGCTGCAGGTTAAAATCGGCAGTAGTAACTTCTTTCCCGGAAAATAATTCTTTGGAGGCATCTGCCAAGAAGTCACCGGACTGCTCGAGCAGAGCCTTGCCTTTTTCAGTTCTGGCCTCCAGGAGCAGCGAACTGTCCGTTAGGTGAGCCATCACATCTGCACCGGGAGCATCTGCCGGATCGACTCCGAAATCGCTGCAAAAGCAGAACGGGTCGGCTTCTCTGCAGGACAGGGCAACCACCGTTGTTTTATCACGCCGATTTTGATAGAGAGCATCGGGAGGATCCTGATCCAAAAAAACCCGATCGAGCAGTTCGATCGCTTTCAAATCACAGGGGTGCACACCAAAAGCGGTGACCGGCTCATTTGCTTCAACTGGCGTCATTTCGAGCTGCCGGCCACTGGTGCGGTAATGCATAAAAGTCTCTTCCCGCGGCAGAAAGATATCTTTCGGCGAAACTGCGCTGTTAACTGCATCTAAATTAACTTCCGCTCCTTCAGCCCAGGGCTGAAACAGAACTACAGGCCCATCCTGGATCGGCAGGTAAAGAGGCCCCTGCGCCGCCAAATGCGCCCAGAGCTCGGGGAGCTTTTCCCTGGCTATTACTTTTTTCATAATGACCTCCTCACTTTTCCGAAAAAGCCGCCGGATCGTCGGGCCGGTAAGTCAGCAGAGGCGGATCAAGCTCTGCGTCAAGGCCGGCTTCGTAATCTCCGTACAGCTCGTTGATATCCTTGATTAATTTACGATTCAATTCCTGCAGTGGAATGCCTACAGGGCAGGATCTCTCACATTCACCACAATCAATGCAGCGCCCTGCTCCATGATAGGCCCTGATCAGATGAAACATAAAATTCTCACTCGGTTGATAAGCACGCCCCTGCCAGCGCGGGTTTTCCTGTTCGACGAAACACTCGCGGCAGCTGCAGAATGGACAGGCCTGGCGACAGGCATAACAACGCAGGCAGCGCGAAAGCTCTTTTTCCCAGTAAGCGAATCGCTCCTGTGCCGAAAGCGCCTCCAGCTCTTCGACCTTTTTAAACCGTTCCGGTGCTTCTTTGTCACCCTGCGGGGACAGCAGCATCTGATCATAAACAACGGGATCGGGATAGAGACAATCCCTGCACTTATCGAGGAGCATTTGATCACGATCGGCCGTTGTCTCCCCTTCAGCCGTTATGAGAACAATTTGACCGTTTTGTTCAGTTATACTTAAAAGGGCCCTTCCAGCCTCCTCAGCCAATCGATCGTAATCGAGCATTCCGGGGCATGGCAGCCCATAAAGAACTACCCGGTCACGCGGAACCATATTGTCCTGAAGCAGTCGGTTAAATGCGCGGGCATCGCAGCCTTTAACCAGCACACCGACCTTGCCGTGCTCTTTAAGTTCCTCCAGTAAATAGCGGCTCAGGTTTACCGCGCAGAATGAATCCCAGGCCAGCTTATCCAGGTCTTCCTCACAACGGGCAAAAAGGGGCCGGGACTGCCACCAGTAATGGCCTTTTTCCCAACCGAGCAGTAAATCGATACGGCCGCCGAGTAAATCCTGTTTTACCGCTTCGCGTATTTTATCGACCTGTTCTAAGTTATGTTCTGCCATCGGGCATCCCTCATCTTTCCGTTCGGCCCGAGGGCCTTGATCTTGCCGGTCATATCCGCCATCTCTTCGGCAAACTTGTCGCCTTCGGAACTCGATATCCAGCGCACCTCGAAACGTTCAGGTTCCACGCCGCTGAATTCAACCAACCGTTTAAAAGCGGAAAGGCGGCGGCGCACATGATAGTTTCCGGTACTGTAATGGCAGTCGCCGGGGTGACAACCGGCCACGAGCACGCCGTCGGCCCCACGCTGGAAAGCACGCAGGATGAACATCGGGCTCATGCGGCTTGAACAGGGTACGCGTATAACTTTGACATTGGCCGGGTAGCTCATGCGGCTTGTTCCGGCCAGGTCTCCGCCGGCATAACTGCACCAGTTGCAGCAAAAAGCAACAATCAGGGGCTCCCAACCTGCTGCTTTATCATCTTTTAGCGCTGTAGACATATGGCATCCACCTCCGCCAATATTTGTTCGTTGGTAAAGCCCTTCAGATTGATCGTGCCCGAGCGGCAGGCAACCGTACAGGAGCCACAGCCCTGGCAGAGGGCAGGGTTAACCTCGGCCACGGTGCGTTTCAGGGTACCTTCGTGATAACGCTCTTCAATCTCAACCGGACTAATCGCAGTGTAAGGGCAGACCGCTTCACAGTAGAGGCAGCCGGAACACTCAGCCTGGTTTACTTCAGCGGTACAGGCTTCGCCCTGCAGTTTCTCTTTGGATAAAAGGCCGACCACCTTAACTGCAGCAGCGCTGGCCTGCGATACCGTATCGGGAATATCTTTCGGCGACTGGCAGGCCCCGGCTATAAATATGCCGGCGGTATGAGTTTCAACCGGTTTCAGCTTCGGGTGAGCTTCATTAAAGAAGTTGTAGCTGTCGCTGTTGATACCAACTAACCGGCCCATATCCGGAGCATCACAGCGGGCTATCGAAGCAGCTGCCAGTACGACCATGTCGGCTTTTATTTCAATCAGCCTGCCGCTCAGGGAATCGACACCGTGCACTACCAGGTTGTCTCCTTCCGGGAATATTTTACCAACCTGGCCACGCATATAAGCTACATCATACTCTTCAGCAGCACGGCGTTGGAATTCTTCGTACCCCTTACCGGCGGTACGCACGTCTATATAAAAAACGTAACTTTTTGCATCGGGTACTTTCTCTTTCAACAGTATTGCCTGTTTTGCCGTATACATACAGCAGATCTTCGAACAGTAATTCATCCCCCGGGCTATATCACGGGAACCGACACACTGGATAAAGACCACTTTTTTCGGCGGTTTACCGTCGGAAAGACGCACAATCTTACCACCGGTCGGCCCGGACGCATTAAAGAGGCGTTCAAACTCCATTCCGGTGAGGATATCAGGATGCTGTCCGTAGCCGTATTCGCCGTAAATGGTGGGATCAAGCTGGTCGAAACCGGTCGCCATAACTATAGCGCCGTAACGCCGCTCAATAATTTCGTCCTGCTGTTCGTAATCGATCGCCTGCGGCGGACATTCTTTTTCGCAGATCTGGCAGCGTCCCTTCCTGAAGTAGAGACAGCTGTCGCGGTCGATGACCGGTACATTCGGCACAGCCTGGGCAAAGGGCACATAGATTGATTTGCGTTTGGCCAGGCCCATTTCAAACTCGGACGGAGCTTTGGAAGGGCACTTTTCCCAGCAGATGCCGCAGCCGGTACATTTGACCGCATCGACATAGCGCGCTTTCTGCCTGATTTTTACATCAAACTGCCCGACGAAACCTTTAACTTCGTCCACCTCTGAATAGGTCAGCAGGTTGACATTCGGGTGCTGGGCCGCTTCTACCATTTTCGGGGTCAGGATACATGCGGAGCAGTCGAGGGTGGGAAAAGTTTTTTCCAACTGGGCCATCCGGCCGCCTATGCTTGGCTCGCGCTCAACAATATCAACTTCATAGCCGGCTTCGGCAATGTCGAGTGCAGCCTGGATACCGGCAATTCCTCCCCCGATAACCAGGGCTCGTTTTTCGACGTCGAGGCGCGGCGCCTCAAGGGCGCTATTTAAAGCAGCCTTGGCGGCGGCTGCCCTAAGCAGGGCTATCGCCTTTGGTGTCGCTTCTTCAATATCTTTGTGGACCCAGGAGCAGTGCTCCCGGATGTTGGCTACTTCAAGCAGGTAGGGGTTCAGGCCTGCTTTAGCGGCTGCCTTGCGAAAAGTGGCTTCGTGCATCCGCGGTGAGCAGGTGCCTACAACCACCCGATCGAGATCGTTTTCTTTTATAGCTTTCGTAATTATATCCTGCCCCATTTCGGAGCATAGATAACGGTATTCATCAGCATGAACCACTCCGGGAAAACTGCGGGACGCTTCTAATGCCTTGTCGATATCCACGGTCCCGGCAATATTGGTGCCGCAGTGGCAGATAAATACTCCTGTTCTGGGCAAATTCCCCAACCTCCTTTACTTGTTATACTTGCGAAAGCCGCTGACCAGGGCCTGCTGTGGCAGTTTCTCCAGCTGTTCCGGCGTAAGGTCGGCGGGACCGAATTTATTTCCTTCACGGCAGCGAAGTACGGAAAGGCGAATCCCTTCCATCATTCGCGCCAGGTCAATATCGCGGGGGCAACGGGCGGCACAGGTAAAACAGGATGCACAAATCCAGGGTGTTTTACTCTTGGCCAATTCGTCTTCCAGACCCAGTTGTAAATAGCGGATCACCTGGTGGGGCATAAGATCAAGCGCCGCTGTAACCGGGCATGCTGCGCTGCACTTGCCACACTGGTAGCAGCAGTTTGGATCCTGGCCGCTTTGCGTCTTCATTTCATCAATAAGGCGGCTTTTACCGCTGGTAGTTGTCATCGCTGCGACACCTCCTCCTTCGAACTGTCGTCATCAGCCGTTTCAACGGATAAACCCATTGCTTCAGCTAAAAGCTCGCTAAAATAATAAACCTTGATCGGCTCTCTGCCGTCATTCCTGGCGCAGTTTTCCAGGTTATAGCGGCAAAGAGGGCAGGCGGTAATCAGAAGTTCGGCGCCGGCATTGCGGGCTGACTCGAGAATGCGGTCGACAGTATCAGCAGCCACACCTTCTTCAGTAACGGAAAGGTAGGCGCCGCAGCACTCGGTGCGGTAAGGGCTTTTAACCACATCTGCCCCGAGAGCTTTGAGCAGATCCTCCATAATCGAAGGATTCTCAGGATCATCAAACTGCATTACCTTCGATGGGCGCAGCAGCAGGCAACCGTAATAGGCGGCAGCTTTGCGGCCTTCAAGAGGCTTTTTAACCATCTCGGCCAGCTTGTCGAATCCCAGGTCGTCACGAAGAACTTCGAGGAAGTGAAGAACGCGGCCTTCGCCACTGTACTCTACTTCCAGAAAATCAGTGACCTTAGTGCGGGCATCTTCACTGCGTTTCATCAACTCCTGGGCCCGCTTGAGCACATGATGACAGGCGGCACATAGCGATACCAACGGTTCACCTTCGGCAGCAGCCAGGGTTCGGACCGGTGAGAGCAGGGAAATCAGTTCATCCTCATAAAGAGGGAAAACTGCTCCGCAGCACTGCCACTCAGACAGTTCTTCCAGCTCTATCCCTAAAGCTTCGGCGGCAGCCATTGTAGTATCTTCCATGTTTTTTGCCTGTCCCTTGAGGGTACATCCGGGAAAATAACGATAGCGCACTTTATAGCGCACCTCCTAATCGGGCAGGTTTATAGATGCTGTATTTACATACTACCATAATTTCGACAGAAAATCGCATACCCCTTTATAAAATTTAAAATAATTATTATAAATTTTAGAAATACGCTATTCAATTGTCCAGAAGGGGCTGTTGACGAGGGCGGAGCGCCATTTTTCGCGCAGGCCGGGGTAGCGGCCGGATAATTCGTTTAGGAGCTCCTCCATTTCTTTGCGCTTGGTTTTGCCGCTGACCGGGCAGGGGTTTTTAAAAAGGGGCAGTCTTTCTCTCTCAACTATGGTAGCAAGAATACTTTCAGGAAGCTGAATCAGGGGGCGAACCAGGTAGAGATCGGTCCGATCCAGGTATGTAAGGGGCTTAAATGTATCCATATGACCGGTATAAATCAGGTTCAGCATGAAAGTCTGCACCGCATCATCAAGATGGTGCCCCAGGGCAACCTTGTTGCAGCCCAGTTTCAGAGCGGCCTGGTGCAGGGCGCCACGCCGCATGTTGGCACAGAGGGCACAGGGGTTTTTCTCCTTCCTGCGCTCAAAGACTACCCGGGCTATTGCCGTTTTTTCCACGTGCAGTTTAATGCCCAGTTTATCAGTCAGCCTGCTTAACGGATCGAGATCGGCCGGCCAGCCGAGGTCAACATAAACTGCTATCATCTCAAAATCAAAAGGTGCATGACGCCTGAATAAAGATAAAATATAGAGCAATGCAGCGCTGTCCTTGCCTCCGGAAATACCGACTGCTACACTGTCATCCCCGCCGATCATCCTGTAATGGTAGATAGTTCTTTTAACCCTGGTTAAAAACCATTTTCCGTCGCTTCGGCGCAATTCACGAGCACCCTTTCCTGTCTTAAACTGCAGAAGTGTTATGATCAGTATTATCTCATTTCTTTATAATATAAAAGAACCACGCTGGCAACCTGGCCGTAACCCCTTTGAAATTCTGAAATCCTGGCAATGGTTGGAGATGTTTTTTGTTAATTTTTCGTTGATCCGGCCAACAGGTTTAACACATTTTGTTCTGCTTACGCTTTCTATCTTGTATTATAGCCAGTACAATTGATGTTCGGGAGAGGGGTTTCAAGATGTCAGGATTATAAAAATGGTTTATAATTGGAGAAAGGTGAAGGCAGGTGATTGATGTGGCTGATTATGATAAAACCCCGGATAAGCAGAGCATGCCCTGGATGGGTGGAAAGTATGCCGGGCAGTTAAAAAATCTTGTGCCTCATGGGCGCGGCAGGTTTATCTTGCCGGACGGCACCAGGTATGACGGAGAATGGAAAGAAGGAAAGCCTCACGGCAGGGGAACGATTATTTATGCCAGCGGAGACACCTATAAAGGAGAATTCGATAAGGGCAGACGGCAGGGTCACGGTATATATACAAAACCGGGTGGCAAAGTAACCAAGGGGTTGTGGGAAAACGGCCAGCTTGCCAAAGAGCTTGAAGAACTGCCGCAGGTTAAAGATAGCGAGCCTCTTGTCACTGACAGGCAATTTGGAACCGGCAGGCAAATACCTGAGCCGGCAATAAATGTGCAAAACCTCAGCCACTGGTATGGCAAACTGCATGCAGTAAAAGATATTAGTTTTGAGGTCTATCCCGGAGAAATACTGGGCTTTCTCGGGCCGAACGGGGCCGGCAAGTCAACTACGATCAAGGTCTTAACCGGGCAGTTAGCCCTGAAGGGTGGCACAGCGCAAATACTTGGCCGTGATATCGGCAGGGACGATCCGGTGCTGCAGTCGCAAATCGGGGTTACTTTCGAAGAAAAAAACCTTTACCTTGAAATGACAGCGATTGAAAACCTCGACTTTTTTGCTTCCCTCTTTGGCATACGTAACCCCGGCTCGCTGGAAGCTTTGCGGCGGGTGGGGCTTGCCGATCGGGCCAAAGAACGCGTATCCAACTATTCAAAGGGGATGCGGCAGCGCCTGATGGTAGCCCGTGCATTCATCAATAAACCGACAGTATTATTTCTTGATGAGCCGACAGATGGGCTCGATCCGGTAACTGCTGCAGAAATAAGGAAAACGATCAAAGAAGAAGCGGATAGGGGAGCGGCAGTACTGCTGACTACCCATAACATGTTTGAAGCCGATGAACTCTCAAACAGGGTTGCTTTCATCAATGAGGGTGAAATTGTCGCTCTTGACACGGCAGAAAACCTGAAACTGAAATACGGTAAAAGATCGGTACGGGTCCGGCTGCGTGACGGAGACAGCGTGCGTGAAGAAAATCTTCCCCTGGACGGTGAAAAGTCATCCGCTCGGCTGAGCGAACTGGCTGCCTCGCCAGACCTGATGACCATTCATACTGAAGAAGCTACCCTGGAAGCGATCTTTATCCGGTTAACCGGCAGGGGGCTCGTAGGATGAGGAAGACTGTGTCTCATAGCGAACTCCTCCTTGCCATTTTAAGAAAAGATATTCGGGTTTACAGCCGCAACATGATCTACCTCTTCCTTACCGTGCTGAGCCTGGTCTTCTTTATAACTATTTTCTGGCTTGTGCCTGACACGGTAGAGGAAGAAATTACCTTTGCCATTTCGCCTCCGCTGGCAACGCTGATCAGCGAAGGGAAGGAATCACTTCAGGCTCATGGTGTTCCCCTTCCGCTCTTAGAACAGCTTGACGAGATTGATTCCGCCTTCAAAGAAGAGGGATTTGTCCTGGTTGAATTTGAAAATGAAGAACTTCTTATAAAAGCAGTCAGCGGGGAACTTGAAATCTACAGGACCGATCAGGGCCGGTTTATAATTCATGATCCGGACGGTAATCAACAAGCGCCGGCCGATGCCGGCAAAGTAAGCCTTGATATCGGCATGTCATTTCCCTCCTCATTTTTTAGCGATGCAGTGCTGGGGCAACAATCTACGGTTACTGTTTTTGCCGATGCTGCGGTGCCGGAAGAGATCAGGGGTGCCATGCAGGGTTTAATCCGTGAAATGGCTTTCCAGCTGGCCGGGCACGAGCTGCCGGTTGAACTGCCGGATGAGGAGATGATTATACTCGGGCAGGACCGGCTGGGCGATCAAATATCGATGCGGGCCAGGATGAGACCGCTGATTGCCTTCTTTATCATGATGATGGAAACATTTGCCCTCGCTTCGCTGATCTCAAATGAAGTATTGCAGCGTACTGTTACAGCCCTGCTGGTTACGCCGATGCGGGTCTGGCACTTTCTAATGGCCAAAACGTTGTTTGGAACCGCGCTGGCTATGGGGCAGGCGGTGATAATACTGATCTTTGTCAGGGCGTTCACTGCTGCCAACTGGCCGCTGCTACTGGTAATCGTGCTGCTAGGGTCACTGCTCTTTACGGCAGTGGCCATGCTTGTCGGGGCTGCCGGTAAAGATTTTATAGGCCAGCTGATGTTTAGCCTGCTTTTTATTATCCCGCTGATGATCCCTGCCTTTGCAGTGCTTTTCCCCGGATCGGCGGCTTCATGGGTCAGAGTACTGCCCAGCTACCCTATTGTCAGGCTTCTCTATGATGTTACAATCCACGGGTCCCTCTGGTCAGATTCTATAACCTTTATTATCTATGCTGTTTTATGGGCCCTGGTTCTCTATGGCGCCGGACTGTTTGTTTTAAAGAAGAAGGTGGCAGCGCTGTGAGCATAAAACGCGTGTTAAGGATACTGCTTAAAGATTTTTCGGTCGGACCGCGGAAGCCATTTTTTATCTGGGCTCTAATAATGCCTTTTGCTTTAACATTGCTTTTTCAGTTTGCATTCGGGTCGCTTTTTGAACCAAAACCGAGAGTGGGGATTGTTGACCTGGGAGATTCAGTTGTTACAGGTGCAATTCAGGAGCTGGAAGGCTTTGAAGTTTCCATACTGCAGGATGTCGATGATCTTAAAGAAAGCGTTGAGCAGCATGACCTCGATGCCGGGTTAGTACTCACTGCCGGCTTTGATAACGCAGTGAGGGACGGGGGGAAACCGGTGCTCGAATTCTACATCAGCGGGGAAAGCCTGGCATCAAACCGGATCGTCATCAGCATCACCGCAATCGAAATGATCCGGGACCTGGAAGGCAGTGAACCGCCGGTTGACGTTCAAATGGTATACTTCGGCGAGCCCGGTCTGCCCATTTCAATCAGGCTGGTTCCGGTCATAGTCTTTTATGCCCTGGTAATGGCCGGAATATGGGTGCCGAGCTCCAGCCTTGTTGAGGAAAAAGAGAAAGGAACACTGACCGCACTGTTGGTTACATCTGTCAGAGTAAACGAAGTGCTCGCTGCCAAATGGCTGCTTGGCTTCTTATTCGCGGTTTTTCTGGCAGCTGCCACCCTACTCCTGAATCAGGCTTTTGGGCCGCGACCGTTGGAGGTAATGGCTGTGATCATCATAGCCGCAGCGCTCACTTCCATGATCGGCCTGTTGATCGGTATTTACTCAAAAACAGCGACCATGCTTTTTACACTGATCAAAAGCCTCGGTATATTTTTGTTTATTCCTGTTGTCTTTTACCTCTTTCCCGAATGGCCGCAGTGGGTTGCCAAACTCTTTCCCCTCTACTGGATTATCAGCCCGATTTGGGAAGTATCGGTTATGGGCGAACCTTTAGGCTCGGTCTGGTTTGAGATGCTTATTGCCGTAGCCATTACCCTGGCCCTGATACCGTTTTTACTTTTACTGAAAAAACGGATGCTGGCCTGAACATAAAACTATCCGTGTTATAATGTTTATAAATTAATCAGACCATAATAACAGTTCAGATACTAAAGTTTTAGGAGGCATTGCTTTGGCCCGCCATTCAAAAAAAAGAAAAAAAGGCCGTAAAACGGCCTGGATATTACTCAGTGTGTTTTGCCTGGCTGCTTTTATCCTGGGCTACCTTTATTCAGTCATTGATTTCAGCTTTTAGTGTTTATGCACCTGGATTTCGAAGCGGGGCAGCCTGAAGCGATCGTTTCTCTTTGTTCTTATAATACTGCAGGCCTGCTTCCCGGCAGCGGTAACAACCTGCAGGCGGCGTACCCTGGAACTAAGCTTTTCGAGGTATGATCCAAAACGGGCCGCAACTTTTTCGGAAGCAAATCGTACTCCTTCGGCATTTACAATAACCTGGCCGTGGTGACGGGGCAGAACCCCCCGCAGCGATTTTTTCAGCTCTTTTAAATGAATATTGCTGAGAATCCCGTGCAGCTTCAGGTGCATGATTCCTTTCTGTTTGGTAAGCGAAACCCTTAACAGCGAGGATGCTGTTTCGAAGCAGGACTTCTTTGGATCGGGAACGCTTAATGAACGATCGAACAAGATGACCGGCTGCTGATCCGGCTCCTGCTGCCTTTTCAGGAATTGTTCGTAGCCCCTGTTCTTCCATTCAAAATGCCTGATCAATCCCCAGGCAAGCGCCCTGTAAAGAGCGGAGCTCCAACCTGTATACCTGACGTTTCCAAAAATATTGGAAAGAGAATAAAACTTTTTCAATGCCTTGACCGTTTCGGACTGCAGCTCTTCAGGCGTCATCATTAAGGGCTTGAGCACAGCATGATGACCGTCGTAAAGAGACCAGTCATAAGTCAGGATCCTTCCCTCTTCCTCCACTTTTTTGTAATATGGAGTGCCGGCCATCGGTGTTAAAATCATAAATTGGACCGTGTCGATATGCGCTTCAATGGCAAAGTCCGCGGTTTCCCTGATTGTTTCAGCTGTATCGGCATCACCGCCAAGCACAAACATGCCATGGATCCTGATTCCATAATCATGGAAACGGCTGATTGTTTCTCGTATTTCCTCTACAGTTTGCTGCTTGTTATAACCCTTCAGGGTTTCGGGGTTAACCGATTCGAAACCGATATAGACCATGGTGCAACCCGAGCGGTGCATCAAATCGATTAGTTCATCGTCAAAAGCAGATTCGACACGGACCTGGGCGCCCCAGCTTCTGATTCTGATGTCATCACGGCTGATCATTTCTCGCATCAGCTCTTTACTGTGCCTGGGATCAGCGGTAAAGTTATCATCGCAGAAGAAAATGTGCCGACCCGGGTAGCGGGAAAGCTCCTCCAAAATACTTTCCGTACAACGGAAGCGGTAACGCCGCCCAAACATCTGGGTAACACAACAGAATGTGCAGTTGTAAGGGCAGCCCCGCGAGGTCATCACCGGAACGCTGCGCATTGACTCGGAGCGTTCCAAAAGGGTGATGTCGGGAATGGGCAGTGTATCCATATTGATCCGCTCTTTGAGGCCCGGATTGTGAACAGGCTCTCCGTTGTGCCAGTATGAAACTCCCGGGATATCAACCGGCTGCCTGCCGGCTTCAATGGCGCGGACGAGGGGCAAAAAACTCTCTTCTGCTTCTCCCCGGACCACAAAATCGGCAAACTGCAGCGCTTCTTCCGGCATGAAAGATGCATGGATGCCACCTATAACCACCGGGATATCATTGGTGCGGAGCAAACCGGCAATCTGGTAAGCTTCCCGGCAAGTAGCGGTTGTCGTAGATATGCCGACCAGGTCGGCTTCGAAGATTTTCGGCCAGGGCAGGGAATCTCCGGTACCCAGGTAAAATTTGACCTGGTACCCGGCCTCCTGCAGTTGAGTCCCCAGGATAGGCAGGCCCAGGCGGGGCATGCGGAAATACTTGTAAACATGATCTTCCTTCGACTGCGGTTCAATCAAAACAATGTTCTGCATCTTTATACACTCCTTTTCCAGGCTGACCGGATAATAATTAGTACCAGTCCATTTCAAATATTATAGTCATCTGGAAATATGAGCGCATCTTAATGATTAACTTTGAGTAACAAAGGGATAGGGGAATTAACTGCCCTATCCCTGTGTGAGTCTCAGGCTGACATTTTCAGCAAATTACTTAAGCAAGCGGATCGAAAGCGGATACTTGAAATCTTCCAAATTGTTAACTTTGACAGTAGCAATGATAATCATTACCAGGGAGAATATACCGACTGCGATTAATAGGAAAATACCGATAACAATAATGGTAAGAATACCGGCGATAATAGCATAAATAGAAACGCTGATCTGGAAGTTCATCGATTCTTTACCCTGCTCATCTACCCATGCCGACTGGTCTTTCTTAATCAGCCAGATTACCAGGGGCCCGATAATGTTACCAAAAGGTATAATGAAACCGGCCAGGGCTGCAAGGTGTGCGAGCATACCAAACGTTTTTTCATCTGCTGTGAGTTCCCTTTTATCAACCATAACAATACCTCCTCGATCGTTTATTTACCGGTTAAACCCCGGCTTTAAAATAATAATAAGCCATTTTACCTTATATTTCAAGCCCTCCTTTAATATAATAAGATAATTCTTGAAAAGTTAAACCACTTTTGTCATTGTGTAAGAGATTTGATAAAAAATAAGGTTTCTAATCATAATTCTGTGGTTTACTTTCAAGATACTCTTTCAGGGTTTTCCCCGACTCCTTCCACTCCCTGGCGGCATCGACACCAATGTAGCGGTAATGCCAGGGCTCGAAAATATAGCCGGTGATATGCTCTTTGTTTTGCGGATAGCTCATGGCAAAACCATACTTATAGGCATTTGCAGCCAGCCACTCTCCCTGGGGGGTTTGGGCATAAGCTGCCTGGAAATCAACGCCGGTTCCCCCGAAATCGACTGTAGTGCCGAGCTGGTGCTCTGACTGTCCGGCCCGGGCGCTGAAACGGTTGGCCTTTTCTTCACCGTGCCTGCTGGCATAATCCTGAAAAAGGCCTTTTTGCGTGGAATAGCTGCGGTAGGCCGAGCGAATACCTAAGGTTACCCCCTCAGCATCTGCAGCATGCCAGAGATCTGTTAAATGTTCAAGCGCCTCTTTCCGCAGCAGCATGCTGTATGACGGGTTCATATAAGCGGGAATAGGCTGAAGATCAGTGGGCGCATAATCACTTCTAAGGGTAGTCTCCTTTGTCACCAGGGCCAATAAATAGTCACCGTCAGAGATTACTTTATAGTTTTCCGAGTGAGAACTTTCGTCTCCGGGTGAAGATTGAATATCATCGTCCGGTCTTCCATCCCCAACTGGATCATCCCCTATATTATTTTCTTCGGGGTCATCCTCATCCTGCTCCGATGGGATAGAACCTGGGTCCGCCTCTTTCTGATCTCCTTTTTCTTCGGTCAGATCGTTCCCGACAAGTGGATCTGAGTCCGGTTCAGATTGATCAAAACTGCAACCGACAAAGATGAACAGGCATAAACATATAATAAATGTAACTATCAGGCTAACCCGAGTAAAATTCCTAATCAGTACTTTAATCCTCCCGGTCAACAGCAAGCATTCCTTCCGCCTTGCTGATTATATTGGCAGTACAGATTCCCCGTTTTTCCAAAACAACATCCCCGGGCGCCGATGCCCCGAAATCATCTATCCCGATTATCGCACCTTTCGGGCCGGCAAATTTTTCCCAGCCCATGGGCAGGGCTGCTTCAATTACCAGCCTGGTTTCAATTTCAGCCGGCAGAATTTCTTCACGGTATGCTTCGTCCTGGTCAAGAAACAGCTCCTGGCTGATCATGCTGACAACCCTGATTGAGTGACCCTTTTCCTGCAGTTGATCCTGCGCCTCAAGGGCCAGGTTAACTTCAGAACCGCTGGCAATTAAAATCAAACCAGGCTGATCACCTTTCTCCCTGCTGATAATATAACCACCTCTAAACGCTCCCTTGCCACTGCCCGGCAGCTGAGGCAGACCCTGACGGGTCAGGATTAGCGCTGAAGGGCCACTGCTACGCTGCAGGGCATGCAGCCATGCTGCCGATGTTTCAGCGCCGTCTGCCGGCCTGAGCACCTGGAGGTGGGGTATCGATCGCAGGTTTGCCAGATGTTCGACAGGCTGGTGGGTAGGTCCGTCTTCACCAACGGCAACACTGTCATGGGTATAGACAAAGATTACCGGCAGTTTCATTATTGCTGCCAGTCTTACCGCCGGCTTCATGTAATCGAAAAAGACAAGAAAGGTAGAGCCGAAAGGCCGCAGTCCCCCGTGCAGAGAAAGGCCGGATAAAATTGCTCCCATGGCATGCTCGCGAACCCCGAAATGAATATTGTTCCCGGAGCGGTTACCTGCCTGGAAGTCTTCCAGTCCTTTGAGATAAGTTTTAGTCGAAGAATTAAGATCAGCCGCTCCTCCGATCATGTTGGGCAGGTATTCAGCAAGCACCTGCATGATCTGGCCCGAAGCTGCCCTTGTTGCCATCGGCTTGTCGAACTTCCACAGGCGTTGATCTTCTCCGATATCGCCGGGTAACTGCCCTGAAAACCAGGCTTCCCAACGATCAGCCAGTTCAGGGTATTCACTGCGGTAATCGGCAAAAAGGCCATCCCATTCACCTTTTTCCGCTGCCAGGGACTCTTTTAGTTTTGCGAAATGATTGTAAACTTCCGGCGGAACAAGGAAAGTTGGTTCAGAAGGCCAGTCAAGATTCTGTCTTGTCAGCTTAACCTCTTCCTCCCCGAGAGGGGCACCGTGGGCATCGGAGGTCCCCTGCTTATTTGGTGAGCCGTAGCCGATTTTAGTCCGCACCTTGATCAGGCTGGGCCGATCCTCTTCCTGCCTTGCTTCTGCGATCGCTTCCTCCAGGAGTTCAATCCGGTTTCCTTCCTCCACTTTCAGGACCTGCCATCCGTAAGCTTCGAAACGTTTGGCGGTATCCTCGGTAAAAGCAAGATCCGTACTGCCGTCTATAGTGATCTGGTTGTCGTCATAGAGACAGATTAGTTTGCCCAGCTGCAGGTGCCCCGCAAGGGAGGCAGCTTCGGAGGTTATGCCTTCCATCATGCAGCCGTCACCGGCATAGATATAGGTGAAATGGTCTATAAGCGGGTAACCGGGACGGTTGAATTCAGCTGCCAGTCGCTGCTCGGCAATTGCCATACCAACAGCGTTGGCGAAACCCTGGCCCAGGGGCCCGGTAGTGGTTTCAATCCCGGGGGTATCGGTGCATTCAGGATGACCGGGAGTTTTACTGCCCCACTGACGGAAATTCTTAATTTCATCCATCGAAAGACCATAGCCGAAAAGGTGCAGCAGGGCATATTGCAACATCGAACCGTGGCCGGCCGATAAGATAAAACGGTCGCGGTCAGGCCAGCCCGGGTGATCGGGGGAATGCTTCAAAAATTTGGTCCAGAGTGTGTAACCCATGGCTGCTCCTCCCATGGGTAATCCGGGATGCCCGGAATTAGCTTTTTCCACAGCATCAACTGCCAGAAAGCGGATTGTATTTATTGCCAGGTCTTCAATCGACTTCAACTTTGCACCACTCCTTAACTCAGGGATTACCGAGAACCCTCATTTCTATTTCAAGGGCAACATAGTTTATTAAACCGGTACTGAAACTGCTCTCCTGCTCCTTGCCAAGTATAATCTTATTGATGGCCACCTCAAAACCCTGCTCTTGTTGAACAAGGCTGACGGTAAACTCCTGAAGGCCGTCATCACCGGGAACAGGCTGTATATTTTCGATCTCAAAATCGAATGCAATATCGGCTGCCCGCTCACTATCTTCAAAATAGTCAACATTGAATGAAAGCATCACCCATTCGAGGGCAAAAACATCAGATTCGTCAACCAGCCAAACCAACCGCCCTTCATAGCTGTAGTCTTCCGTAAACTCGGCCATAAAGCCCGGCTCCGATTCAAAAAAATCCGGACCGGGGATCACCTCTCCGGTTGAAAGATCAAGGTGCCCGTGACTCATCCAGGGCCAGAAGTATGTAGAAGGGGTTCCGGCAGGTTCTTCCACCGGATCCTCGGGTTCAATAGGATCCGGTTCATCGGGATCCGGTAAATCATTGTCATCTTCAGGCAACCCGTTTAGGTGATCTTCTACAATATCCTCAATTACACCCGGTTCGGGATCACATCCTGTCCCGGCAAATACTATCAACAGCGCCAGTAAAAATACCAGTGTCAACATTCTGATTTTATTACACTTCATTGCATCTTCAGCTCCCTGAATAGAACCGTGTTACCCAAGCAAAATTTTGCTACAACTGATTAACCTCATTTTATAATCTTTAAACCGATTATGCAAAGGCAATCATGGCAAAAAGACAAATTACGGCTGTTAAAAGGGGAAAACAACAGGTAGCAGTAGAACACTGACTACCAGGACAATCAGAGATAGGGGTAAACCGTTTTTCATATAATCGCTAAAAC
>PWUG01000173.1 GCA_003562605.1 Syntrophomonadaceae bacterium
AGTAGGTGCCGGACCGGCCGGGCTGAATGCAGGGTACCAGTTGGCGCAAAAAGGTTATAATGTTACGATTTTCGAAGCGCTTCCCGTCGCGGGCGGCATGCTCGCAGTGGGTATCCCCAGCTACCGTTTACCGCGCGATATCCTCAATGCCGAGATTTCCCTGGTTACCAACCTCGGGGTGGAGATAAGATACAACACCAGGGTAGGTGTCGATATTACACTGGACCAGATCTGGGAAGAGGGTTACAAGGCAATATTTGTCGCCAGCGGCCTTCACGACAGCGCCACCATGGGCTGCAAGGGCGAAGATGCCTGTTATTACGGTTATATGCCCGGTGTAGAATTTCTGCGCAAGATAAACCTTGGCGAGGAAGTAGAACTGGGTGACAGGGTTGCTGTGATAGGCGGTGGTAATGTGGCCATGGACTGTGCCCGCTCTGCTGTCCGGCTCGGCGTAAAAGAAGTCCACCTGATTTATCGGCGCAGCAGGACGGAAATGCCGGCCAATAAGGCGGAAATCGATGCGGCTGAAGAAGAAGGGATCAAGTTTCATCTTTTAGCGAACCCAACTTGCATTCTGGAGGAAAAAGGCGTTGTCAGCGGTATGGAATGTATTCAGATGGAACTCGGCGAACCTGATGACAGCGGTAGGCGCCGCCCGATCCCGCTTGACGGCTCGGAATTTATCCTCAGCGCCGATACGGTGATACCGGCGATCGGCCAGGTTGCCGATTTCTGTTACCTTAATGAAGATTGCGGAATGGAAGTAACAAAATGGGGCACACTGGCAGTTGATGAAGAGACAATGGCATCGGACCACCCCGGAATATTCGCCGGAGGAGACGCTGTATTAGGGGCGCGGACGATTATTGAAGCAATCGCTTCTGCCAATCGCGCAGCGGAAGCTATTGACAGCTATTTGCGCAAAGGGAAAAGTGCAGTCGGGCTGCAGGTGAAATTGGAAGGGCATATTGAAAAATTAGGCGTTTATAATGAAAATACAGTACCGGAAATGATCGGGGACAGAAGAAGGCTGGAGGAAGAAGTAAGCCCTGTAGGTGAAAGGATGCACAATTTTGATGAAGCCGAATTGGGCTTTAAGTGCCCTTCGGCTGTCGTTAAGGAAGCCGAAAGGTGTGTAAAATGCCTGCGCCTCGGCCTGACTGTCTTGTAAAGGGGGAGGGAAAATGATGAAGAAAACTATCAGCTTACAGATTGACAGTAAAAAAATATTTGCAGAAGAGGGCACAACAATCCTTGAAGCAGCCCGGCAAAACGGAATTTCTATTCCCACCCTTTGCTATCATCCCAGGCTGGAACCGCTTGGTCACTGCCGGATTTGCATTGTTCAGATCGATGGACTGGAGCGACCGGTTACTTCATGTGACAACCCGGTAAAAGAAGATATGATTGTGACAACAAATACGCGGGAACTACAGGAGATGCGCTGCAGAATTCTGGAATTGTCTTTGGCCACTCACCCTTACAAGGATTGCCTGACCTGCCTGAGAACAGGAACCTGCGAACTTCAGGAAAGCGCCTATAAATTCCAATCAGATTTGCCCGAGCAAATTTCACGGGATATACCCGCTGGAGATGTATCTGATAATCCTTATATAGTCCGTGATGAAGAAAAGTGTATTCTATGCGGGCGATGTCTCCAGGTTTGCCGCACAGGACCCGGCTGTTTTGTTTACAGCCTGACCGGTAATGGAGTTAGTACAAGGGTAATACCCTGCCGAGACGGGCAGGAAGTATCCATGGAAGAAGCAGGCTGTATATTTTGCGGTCAATGTGTCGACGTTTGCCCTGTAGCGGCTATTACTGAAAAGAGCCGGGGCAAGGGGGGCAGGGAGTGGGAACTTTCCACTATTCCCGGTATCTGCACTGAATGTTCACTGGGCTGTTACCTGGAGCGGCAGCTGTCCGGTGACGACATGGTCAGGGTAACTGTTCCCAGGGAAGGGGATAAAGTTAGCTGGCTTTGCCAAAAAGGTAAATTTGGCTTTATAAATGAAACCGGAGCAGCGCCGATAAAAACAGCGCTCAGGTTGAAAAAGAACGGCAGCGGTTATGAAGAAACAACCTATAAGGAAGCGGTCCGGAATACTGCTGATGCCCTGCTTGATATTAAGAATAAATCAGGAGCTGAAGCGCTTGCTGTTCTCGGATCAGGTCTGCTAAGCAACGAGGAAAACTATCTCCTGCAAAAATTGGCCCGGACTGTACTCGGCACAGCCAATATTGATTTGGGTGCCGAGCCTGCCTGGATAAAAACTTTCCTAAGAATTCAAGAGATAACAGGAACTGCCGTTACCTGGCCTACTCCTTTTGCACTCAGTAATGCCGGGGCGATTCTTGTGATCGGGAAAGGATTGGATGACAGCCATCCTGTTGCCGCCATGGCTGTAAAACATGCAGGGCGTTTTGGCGATGCAGTTATAATCAGGGCCGGTGATCCGGAAACGCACAATAATGCCTGGCAAGAAATTACCGTCAGTGCTGAAAAAGGCGGCAAGATTAACTTTATGGAGGCCGCAGAACTACTCACCGGTAAGAACAGCTTTATTGTTGTCGGTCCATCTTTTTTTAACCAGGCAACTGACAGGGAAATTGATCTGCTGCTGAAGATGGCTGTTGAGTGTGGATTGATAGAACGTGGACGCAGCAATCTTTTACTGCTCTCCGGTTATAGCAATGCGACCGGCGTGCTGGCTGTGGGTGGGACTCCGCTATTTGCGCCCGGTTTTATCGCTCTTAACGGTGAAAGCGGGATGAACCGGGAAGAAATCCTTGCTGCCGCTAAAAAAGGCAAACTGAAAGGACTTATAAGTTTTGACGGAGCTGATCCGGGATCGGATAATCTCAGTCTTGAGATTTTAGTTGCTGTATGCAGAACCGGTGATGAAATGCCTTCAGGGGCTGATATCATCTTTCCTGCGCAGCAGATAATTTTAAAAGAGGGCTTGTTTACAAATTCATCGGGTCAGACCCGCCTCAATAAGGCTGTTTTGAGACAAGACGACAGCGCACAGCAGGACTGGCGTTTAATCGTTGACCTGGCAGGAGCACTGGGCGCAAAGTGGAGCTACGATTCGCTGGAAGATGTTCGGGAGGAGATGAAGAGCCTGGCTAATGCAAAACAATATTCAGGTCTTAAAAGTTTCTGAAATAAACCGCTATGTCAAGGGGCTGATCCAGGGAGATCCCCGCCTGCGTGATCTCTGGGTGTCGGGGGAGCTCTCCAACTTTAAACACCATCGTTCCGGGCACATGTACTTCACACTAAAAGACAGCACATCTTCACTGCGCTGTGTTTTCTTTCGCCGGGAGAATGTGCGCTGCATCTTTAAACCCACTGACGGAATGGAAGTCATTCTTCACGGTAATATTTCGGTTTATGAACCTGACGGCGCTTACCAGCTTTATGTCGCCGAGATGGAACCGGCCGGAATGGGCTCACTTTTTCTGGCTTTTGAACAGCTAAAGAGAAAACTGGAGGCAGAAGGCCTTTTTCGGGCAGACCGCAAAAAGCCCATCCCAGCGCTGCCCCGCAAAGTTGCCCTGGTGACCTCACCGACAGGCGCCGCGCTCCAGGATATGCTGACTACGATCAAGAAGCGTTTTCCACACGTCCATCTACTCGTGGTTGAAAGCTTAGTCCAGGGTTCGGGAGCCGCGGCAGATATAGTAAGGGCCCTGGATTTGCTTAACAAAAGGAATGACATAGACCTTATTATACTGGCCCGTGGAGGTGGCTCCCTCGAAGATTTGTGGCCCTTTAACGAAGAGGCCGTGGCGAGAGCCATTTATCGCTCAGAGTTGCATGTTATTTCAGCAGTGGGTCATGAAACGGATTTTACTATCGCCGATTTTACAGCCGACCTGAGGGCGCCGACTCCTACGGCCGGGGCGGCGGCGGCAGTACCGGAAAAGGAAGAAATGCTGCTTAAGATTAAACAGTTCCGGGAACGGGCGGCTATGGCCCTCCAGAGACGCCTCCAGCAGGAAAAGCAGAAAGTTGACCATATTGTAAGCGATCGCTTTTTCCGCCTGCCTGGCAGACGTATAAAGCTGTCTACCGAGTTGTTGGAGCAGCTGGAAGTAAAACTGCGCCGCGAAATAGTCCGGGTTCTGCAATACAAAGGAATGAGACTGACAGCGCAAATCGATAAACTGGAAAGTTACAGCCCGCTAAAAGTAATGAACAGGGGCTACAGCTATTGCCGGGACGAAGAAGGAAATATAATCCGCTCAGTTAAGCAGATCCGGCTGGGGCGCCTCTTGCAGCTGAGCTTTAAAGACGGGCAGGCAGTTTGCCGCACGGAAAAGGTTGAGGAGGGCTTATTAATTGACAAATAAAAAAATCGAAAAGATGACCTACGAAGAAGCGGTTAAAAGGCTCGAGGAACTGGTCAACCGCCTGGAGGATACCGAGATAGCCCTTGAAGATTCGCTTTCTGCGTTCCAGGAGGGCATTGCTCTGTCCCGCTATTGCCGCGAAAAGCTGGCTGAAATTGAGTATAGGGTTGAATATTTACTTAAAGAAGAACAGCAGATATTTGATCAGGATCTTTGCGAAGAAGCCGGAGAGGAGATCGAGGTAGACGATTCATGATCGAAATCGGGCAGTATTTGGAGAGAAAAAAAGTAAGAATTGATCGCGCGCTGGCAGAACGCTTGCCGCAATCAGGCCCGGCTTTAATAATTGATGCTATGCGGCACAGCCTTGAAGCCGGCGGCAAAAGGCTCAGGCCGATCCTGGTGTTTGCTGCAGCCGATACTCTTGGCTCAGAAGATAGTTCAATTATCGAGGTGGCCTGTGCCATCGAGTATGTACACACCTATTCACTGATTCATGATGACCTGCCGGCAATGGACAACAGCGACCTGAGGCGCGGAAAACCTTCCTGTCACCGTGTTTATGGTGAAGCGCTGGCTATTTTGGCCGGAGACGCACTGCTTACCCGCGCTTTCGAATTAATTGCGAACTACGGCAGACAAGGTGGGAAGGGGACAAAAGCTGTCAAAATTATGGCCGAGCTGGCAGCCGCAGCTGGTGTAACAGGCATGATTGGCGGCCAGGTCCTTGATCTTGAAGCCGAAGGATCCGATCCAACCCTGGAAAAGGTCGAAAATATTGCAAAAATGAAAACAGGCGCCCTCCTTAGAGCGGCGATATTATGCGGTGCAATTGCGGCCGATGCTTCTTCAGAACAAATAAACGCATTGAATATTTATGCTTCCAAAATCGGGCCCGCTTTCCAAATTATTGATGACCTGCTCGATTACGAAGGCACAACAGAAGAACTTGGCAAACCGGCCGGAGCAGATCAAACTCGTTTAAAGGCCACCTACCCGGCCCTGCTGGGCCCGGAAGAAGCCAGGCGACGGGCAGAGATACTCTATAATGATGCTCTCAAAGCCTTGGAAAGCCTCGACTGTCCTGCCGAACTGTTATCGGGATTGGCAGAAAAGATGATTTACAGGACCAGGTGATCAGCTTGCGTCCTGTCAAATATCAAAGGTGCAATATATCACAAAATAGGGAGGATAATACTATGACAATGGCAGATAAAAGCTGCAGCTATTTTCTTGACGTCCTGGCTTCGAAAGCTCCGGTTCCCGGAGGAGGAGGAGCAGCGGCAATGGGCGGGGCAATCGGCATGGCTTTGTCAAACATGGTCGGAAACCTGACTGTAGGCAAAAAGAAATTTGCAGATGTGGAAGATGAAGTGAAAGAATTACTGGACCAGGGAAGCCAGATTATAGAGGACCTAAAAAAATTAGTCGACAAGGATGCCGAAGTCTTTGAACCGCTTTCGAAAGCTTACGGTTTACCAAAGGAAACCCCTGAGCAGTCTGCACACAAGGCAAAAGTTATGGAGGAATGCTCGATAGAAGCATGTTCTGTGCCTTTGGAAATCATGCGTAAAGCCTATGCAGGGATAAAGATTCACGAAAGAATGGGGCAAATTGGGACGAAGTTGGCTATTTCCGATGTTGGTTGCGGAGTAGCCTTTTTAAAAGCGGCCCTCGTCAGCGGCCAGTTGAATGTATTGATTAACCTGGGCGCAATTAAAGATGAAAACTTTATTAAAAATACTACTGCAGAAATGGATCACCTGGTTGAAGAAGGCAGCAAAATAGCTGATGAAACATTGAACAGGGTAATCGAAAAATTCAGGGTTTTTACTAAACATGGAAAGGGGAAATAAAGATGACAAAAGTAATTGATTGTGTTGCAATTGGCGAGGAAATCATGAAGGAAATTATCAAGGAAACGGAGGAACTTAAGGCAAAAGGGATAACCCCGGGTATAGCTACACTCCTGGTCGGGGATGATTTTGGTTCCAAGATGTACAGGGGCCAGGTGGAAAAGTTTTGTGAAGAAGCGGGATTCAACTATATCAGCGAAAATCCCCCTGCAGATGTAACGGAGGACGAAGTTATCAAGATTGTCCAAAAGCTGAATGATAATCCGGCAGTTAGTGGAATTTTACCGCTGCGTCCTTTTCCGGAGCAGATTTCCGACACCGTTGTTATCAACTCTATTGACGTTAACAAAGATATTGACTGTTTTCACCCTTTTAATATGGGAAAACTGGCTTTGGGCGAAGTTACCTTCCCGCCGGCAACCCCGGCCGCGGTAATCGAAATTTTAGAACGTTATGCCCGTAACGAGGAAAAAATGGATCCGAAAGACTTCTTTGAAGGAGCCGAAATTGTTGTTGTCGGCCATTCCAATATAGTTGGTAAACCTGTGGCTTTCCTGGCTCTTAACCGCAATGCTACCACCAGCGTAACCCATGTTTTTACCAGCATGAAAGGTAACCTGGAAAAGCATACCACCGGTGCAGATATCCTTATTGTAGCTGCCGGTAAAGCGGACTTAATTGGACCTGATCAGGTCAAAGAAGGTGCAATTGTCATCGATGTCGGCATTAACCGCGTAAAAGTGGTTGATGAAAATGGCCAGCCGGTTATGAATGAAAAAGGTAAACCGAAGACTAAAACTGTAGGCGATGTTTCTTTTGATGCGGTTAAAGATAAGACAAAGGCCATTTCGCCGGTTCCGAAAGGTGTGGGTTCGGTAACAAACCGGATGTTGATGAAAAATGCCCTGAAAGCCTGCAAAATAAATCACGGGCTGCTCTAAAGGGATATTATGACGGGCCGCAATTTAGTTGAGAACAAGGCCCGGTTATGCTATAATATTTCCTAGCAACTAGCATAGGTGGTGCAGTATTCTAGTTGACGCCCCTCTCTGAAAACGGGCCTAAAAATCCGTTAAGGGCACATCAATGAAGTTCCTGGTGGTGGCTGCCGACGCCCAGTTGGGAGCTGCTGCTGGGAGTTAAGAAGGATGGGGCGATCTACAATGGCATGTAGGCGTTGACCCTACCTTCGCGGAGACCCATGTCGGTGGCGGATTGTTTAATAAACAAAAGGTTACTGCTTGGGTGAGAAACCTGCATGCGGTGTGAAGCTGTGTGCAGCGTAGCCTGCCTTGAGTGGAATAGGTGGAGGGAATGCAAATTTCTTAAACCTATTCTGCAAAAGAGGCTAGGGGAGATCAGGCGTCAGTGGGGAAATCTTCTAGACTGCTCTCGAAAGAGAAGTAAGCCAGGGATTAAAGTGTGAGCTAAGTGGTAATCCAGTTCTGCTGTTGGTGACACAGTGGGGGTAGTCTTAAAAGGGAACTGCCTGTTCGGCAACGCCAGGTGATTACTCGGGAAAACCTGCTGGACCTAAGCCGCAAAGTTTACCTGGTTTACTACCACTTATGTTTTTTGTACAAAGGTGATAAAATTTGATTAAGAAGAGAAAAAAACGCCGTCGTACCCGCTGGGTTATAATTATTTCTATCTGGACTTTTTTTTTAGCTATTGGTTTTGGTTTTGTAACGCAGTATATCCTGAATGAGCTCCAGTCTCTTGTGGTTTCGTTTGCAATTTTAATGGTTGTTATTTTCCTGGGTATAATCTTCGATCTTGTCGGCACCGCGGCCGCCGCCGCCAAGGTCGCACCTCTTAATGCCAAGGCAGCCCGGAAGGTTGTTGGAGCAAAACGCGGTGTTTACCTGGTTAAAAATGCCGAGCAGGTTGCTAACTTTTGCAACGATGTAGCAGGCGATATCAGTGGTGTTGTCAGCGGCACCCTGGCTGCAATTATTGTTTTTAGACTTATGGTCAGCCTGCCTTTCGAGCAGGCGGAATTTTACCTGGGCATTCTGTTAACTGCACTTGTTGCCTCCCTGACCGTGGGAGGGAAAGCCTGGGGCAAAATAG
>PWUG01000231.1 GCA_003562605.1 Syntrophomonadaceae bacterium
ATTCCGGCGTTTTTTGAAATGCCTGGTGAGACTAACCATGGTTAGTCTCACCAGGCATTTCAAAAAACGCCGGAATGATAATCGGCAGGTAATAAAGGGCATTAAGAAGACTGCTGATCAGTAAAACAAGGACATAAATGGCTAAATTTGCATCAAGAGCCCCCAGGGCCAGGGTCCACTTACTTAAAAAACCGTTTAAAGGCGGGATACCGATCATAGCGAGGGCTGCAATTGAAAAACAGCCCATTGTTATCGGCATCTGCCTGCCGATTCCTTTTAAATCGGCAATATTACGTTTTCCGGTTTTCCAGATAATCGCACCCGCTGCAAGGAAAAGGATACTCTTCATAAAAGCATGGCTAAAGATATGGAAAATCGCTCCTGTAATGGCATTGTTATTGAGTATGCTAAATCCAAGCAACACATAACCGAGCTGGCTGATACTGGAGTACGCAAGGCGGCGTTTAATATCGGTTTGGGTCAGGGCAACCGCAGAGCCCAGTAAAACCGTAATTACAGCTAACACACCTAAAATAATATCCCAGCCACTGCTTTTTAACAGTTCCGGTGAAAATACATTAAAAATGACTCGCAGCAGTCCATAAGCACCGGTTTTCAGCATTATTCCTGAGAGCAAAGCGCTGGCCGGCGAAGGCGCAACAGGGTGAGCATCAGGCAGCCAGACATGCAGTGGAAACATTCCCGCCTTCATGCCAAAACCAATCAGAAAACAGATAAATGCAAGAAGGGCCAGTAGAGAACTCTCTTGAATAATTACCCCAACACCCAGGGAAACCGTTCCACCAAGTTCAAAAATTATAATCAAGCCAAAAAACAAAGCTAAACCGCCGATAATGGTCATGACCAGGTATTTATAACCGGCTTTTAACGCTTCTTCAGTTTCTTCATGAATAACAAGGATGTAGGCAATTAGTGACATCAATTCAAAAAAGACAAAGAGGCTGAAAAGATCTCCTGCAAAAAAAATACCCTGGCAGCTTCCGAGGGTAAATATTAAAACCGGGTAATAGCGGCTGCAGGCATGTTCTTTTGCCATATAATCAATAGAATAGACAGTACAGAGAAACCAGACAAATGATGCCAGCGCTGCAAGGCAAAAACTCAGGAGATCAAGACGCAGCGACACTTCGAGGTTGGGTAAGACCTCAAATAAAGTATATTGGACTATACCGCCTCCAATGACAAAAGGGTAAAGAGAGAGGGTCAGTAAAAATGTAATTGCAGAGACAACAAGGGACAGGCCATTGCGCAATTTCTCCGAAAATCTACAGGAATACAAAATTACAGGGGTCATCAAGATAGGAAAAGCCACTATACATATTATTATTGCGATGACTGTTGCGCTGTCCAGTACAACCACCTCCAGAATTCTTCATAACCATCAGAGATATCATTTGCTGAATATTATAAAAGCCATAAATTAAACATTTCAACGAACAATAGATACATTCCTTTTTCTTGCTTTAAAAAAGCAATGCTACGGCCTGCTCCAGCAGTGAGACAACCGGCCTGGAGAAGAACCCTGAAATAATAATAAAAACCATCCCGACAAGCAGGGAAGCCTGCATAAAAAGCGGCACTGTCCTGACATCATGCTGGAAATCTTCTTGATGCATAAATGCATTAATAACAATGGGCATATAGTAAATTGCATTTAATAAACTGCTGGCCAATATGACCAGCACAAAAAAGGGCCGTCCGATTTCAAGTGCGCTGAGAGCCAAATACCACTTACTGATCAACCCACCTGTGCCCGGAATACCAACCATCGAGGCACTGCCAATGGTGAAAGCCAGCATCGCCAAAGGCAAAACACGGCCAATGCCTGAAAGGTCTTGAATCTTCCGAACACCTGTTGAATAAATAATTACTCCTGCCGTCATAAATAGGAGCGCCTTTGTTACAGCATGGACCATAATATGATAAAAGCCCCCAACCAGGGCCAAATCGTGATGAAAACCGATCCCCATAAAGATATAACTGATCTGCCCAATGCTGGAATAGGCAAGCATCTTTTTTAAGTCGGTCTGTATCATGGCATAAATGGATCCGAACATGGTGCCCAAAGCTGCCATCCACAATATTATTTCATTTAAAGGAATAGTATCCAGCATAGTCTTAGGAAAAACCTGGTAAAACATCAGGAAAAGAGCAAAAGCATATATTTTTATAACCAGGCCGGAGAGCATGGCACTGGAAGGTGTCGGTGCAGAAGCATGGGCATCCGGCAGCCATACGTGCAGAGGAAATAGAGCGGCCTTGGTCCCGAAAGCAGCTATAAAAAGCGCGGCCGCCGTAAATATATTTAACGGATAATGAATAATTGCTTCAGTAAGTTCAACCTGTATAAAACTATAATTAAGGTATCCTGTCGCCATATAAAGCATTGCTACGCCCAGTAAAAAACAGCCTGTACCCATAGCGCTTAAGATCAGGTATTTAAAACTTGCTTCGAGGCATTCCCGATCTTCTTTAATCGATATAATTGCACAGGCTGATATAGCGCATATCTCCATCAACACAAAAAGGTTAAATAGATCATTGGTCAAAGCTATCCCGGCCATAGAACCAACCAGGATAGAGTAAAGGCTATAATACCAACCGATTACTGTTTTTTTCAATTCATGTTTTAAATCCTTCAGAGCATAAAGGAAAATCCAGAGGCTGACACTGATGACGACAATTAATATATAAACTCGCAAGGGATCGGCTCGGAATTCAATACCCCAGGGGGGCGGCCAGCCGCCCATATAATAAAGAACCGGTCCGGATTGCTGGACCTGAACCAGCAGAGCAACTGAAAAAACGAATGCCGTCAGTAAAGAGGCGGTCACAAAATAAGAACTTACTTTTTCAGCCCAGCGGTATAGCAAAGGAGATAAAAAAGCGGAAATAAACATGACCACTATTATTAAAGCCGGAAAATGATCAGCTAACCCCACTATTCCTGGCTCCTTATCTCACAAATTTCATCGTAGTCACATGTCCCGTAATACCGATATATTTTAACGATCAGGCTTAAAGCATAAGCTGTAACACTTACGGCAACGACAATCCCGGTTAAAATAAGGGCGCCCGGCAGGGGATTGGCATAGATTGCATCAGCACCCTCTTTAATAATGGGGGCCTGGGCACCGTGTGTATAACCGATAGCGACAAACATCAGGAATACCGAGGTATCCATGATATTCATAGCTATTACCTTTTTGATCATATTCGCATGAGTGAGCATTGTATACATCCCGATAACAAAAAGGATGATTGCTACCATGTAATAATAGTTATCGATAATGCCGCTCAGCATTTCCATCCCTATTTCTCCCCCTCTATAATATTATAAAAAAGAGTGACAATAGTGCTGGCTACTTTGATCCCTACAAAAACAGTTATAATCAGTATTGCCCCTGCGCTGAAAAGCTCACCTGCCTGCCCTGCAGGGAAACCTGCAGCCCGATTGGAAAGGTAATTACCACCCAGGGCTATAGCCGCCAATCCTGTTATGACAAAGCCAAGTACGCCGCCGCTTTCAAGCAGCGAAGCAGTCTGGTGTGAAATTTGTTTCGCTCCTGTCTCAAGGTTAAAAGAGAGAGCTACCAGTACCAGACTGGCTCCAAAAATGGCTCCGCCGGAAAAACTGCCTCCCGGTGAAAGGTGCCCGTGCAAAACAACATAAATCCCATAGATCTGGATAAAGGGGACTACAAGCCGACTGGTTATGCGCACGATTTGATCTTCTATGAGGCTCTTCCTCCTTTATGCTCAGTGAGCCTTTATGGTGGCGATAACTGCCGCAATAGCCACAAATAATACTGTCGCTTCGCCCAGGGTATCAAAGGCACGGTAATCTATAATAATACTGCTGACTATATTAATTGCGCCGGTTTCGGCTACACCAGATTCCAGGTACCGCTGTGGCACTTCGTTGAAAGCAGGGTTAACAGGGCTGCCGAAAGTAGGCATTTCGGCGACTGTGAAGCTAAAAAGAAATATAATAAGTCCCAGCAGGTAAAAGGTTAAAATAATCCTTGGCTCAACACCCATAAAAAATCTGAGAAACAGTGTCAGGATAACAAATATAATAACGAACAAGAAATAAATCATCAACCTACACCCCTAACTTAATTATTCAGCCCTCTTGGTCTTACTGATAGCAGCAATCATGAGCAATGAAGCCACCCCGGTCCCGAGTGCCGCTTCTACCATGGCCACATCAGGAGCGCTCAGCTGCTGCCATATTATAGCCATTATCAGGCCAAAAGATGAAAAGAGGATTACTGCACTTAAAAGGTCGCGGATATAAGCGACACCGATAGCGCATACTATTAAAAAAAGGAGCAGGAGCACATTTAGCACTTCATTCATCGGATATCCTCCGCTTCAGAATGGGACGAATTCCACTCTTATAAGCAGCCCGGGCTATAAGATGAGCGGCAGTCGGGTTAGTTACCAGGATAAAAATAATCAACAGGGCCAGCCTTAAACCGACGGCCAGATTACTTTGCAGAGCAAGAGATAAAAGGACCAATCCGGCACCCAGGGTGTCGCATTTGGTGGTTGCATGCAATCTGTTATAGACATCAGGTAAACGGAGCAGGCCAAAAGTACCGACAAAAAGGAAAAAAAGGCCCCCCAAAAGGCAGATAATAGAAATGAGATCAATGGTTACTTCCATCCAGGCAGCGATCAGTCAAGGACCCCTTTCTCAAGGTATTTTGCTACCCCTATAGTTGTTATAAAGCTCATTAATGCATAGATCATGGCTATATCCAGGAAATATACCTGCCCGTAAATGCGGGCAATTAAAGTAATGATGATCAATGTTTTAGTCCCGATAATATTTATTGCCGCCACCCTGTCAGGCGCAGTCGGGCCGGCCAGAGCCCTGATTAAAGATAAAAAAATCATCAGCATGACAACAATGGCGCCTAAACCGTATGAAAAGTCCAGTATTTGCGAGGTATTCACTACTGATCTGCCTCCATCTGCTTGAGCCTCTCTATGATTGGCCATTGCTTAAGAGCTTCACCGCTGTTTATGGTCAGGGCATGTACCAGGTATTTTTTTTCGTCTGACAGGACTGTAAGAGTGCCGGGAGTTAGAGTGATTGAGTTCGCTAATAAAACCCTGCTGGCAATCCTGTCTATATCGACTTCCAGTTCCACCATGTTCGGTTCGATAGGCATTTTAGGGTGCAGGACGAGCCAGGCTACCTGAAAGTTGGCTTTCACTATATCGAGAAGCAGCTTGAAAAAATAACCAACAAGCCAGACAATTGTCTTAAAGCTAACCGGGGGCCTGTCCTGGATGGTGATAAGCAGGTTACGATTAAAATAAGTAACAAAAGCGGCCGCTGCTAAACCTACAACAAGCTGCGGCCACTGCAGGGAGCCGCTGACGGCTACCCAAAATAGAAATAATGTTAGTGTTACACCGATGTAGTTAAGCCAATGATTCTTCATTTTACCAGCTACCCCGGTCGTTATTTTAGAAGTAATAATTCAGGACCCGGCATAAAGCAAAACGGGTTTTATAAAAACCTGGTTATGCCGATTCTGAAACCTTCTCGGCTGATGCTGCAGAAGCTGTTGCTTCCTTTTCTGAGGGAAATGCAGATCGCGGGTGTATTGTACCCGGTGGACATTTTTCAACACAGTCCCCACAGTCGTTGCATTTTTCCAGGTCGATTACAGCCAGTTTGCCATCCATCTCGATCGCTTCCTGTGGACAGGCTTTTATACAAGCCTTACAGGCTATACAGCCTACCTCGCAGACCTTTGATACCGCTTTGCCACGATCCTGCGAACTGCAGAGGACCAGGTGCCCTTCAATACCCGGGGGCAGCATCTGAATTAAATTACGCGGGCATTCTTTGACACAGAGGCCGCAGCCGGTGCATTTTTCGTTGTCTACAAGCGGCAGGCCATGTGTTCCCATCCTGATTGCATCAAAGGGGCAGGCCCTGGCGCAGTTGCCGAGACCAAGACACCCGTAAGTACAGGCTTTAAAACCACCATACATCTGGTCAGAAACTGTACAATCTTCAATGCCATCATAGATAAAACGGTCAGCAGCCTTGTAAATATCACCAATACAAAAAACGGTTGCAACCGGGGGTGCAGTTGACGACACTTCTATCCCCAGCAAATCGGCAATTTCATTTACCACTTCTTCACCGCCGGGGATACACCCGCCAGGATCAACGTCTCCGTTAACAACAGCCTCGGCAAATTTAGCACAACCGGCATAACCGCAGGCCCCGCAGTTAGCAGCCGGTAATATTTCCTTAACCGCTTCAATCCGCGGATCTGTTTCCACAGCAAAAACTCTTGCCGCAATGGCTAAGAACAGCCCAAATGATAACCCAATCAAACCAAGAGCGGCGATGGCATATATGATTAACACTTCTTAATTCACCTCGCAACAAAATAGTCCCATGTTTGAAAAACAGTAATTTTTTATAATGTCAGCATACCCTGAAAACCGAGAAAAGCCATGGATAAGATTCCTGCAGTAATCAAGGTGACAGCAGATCCCTGCAGTACATCCGGCATATTGGCCAGCTCCAGCCTTTCCCGTATTCCGGCCATAATAATAAGGGCCAGTGAAAATCCCAGTGAAGCCGCTATGGCAAATACCACTGCTTCAAGTAGAGAGAACTCCTGGCGGACAGCCAGCAAAGCCACCGCCATGACAGCACAATTAGTAGTAATCAACGGTAAAAATATTCCCAATCCCTGATATAAAGTCGGACTTATCTTTCGCAGTACTATTTCCACCAGCTGGACGAGCGACGCTATGACCAAAATGAAAGTCACTATCTGCAGGTAGGTCAGGTTATAGGGAACAAGAACAAAAGTATACAGCAACCATGTCACCAGGGTAGCCATGGTCATAACAAAAATCACGGCCATACTCATGCCGATTGCAGTTTCCATTTTCCGGGATACGCCAAGAAAAGGGCAAATACCGAAAAACCTGTGAAGCACAAAGTTTTCCACGAAAATGTAGATAAAAATAATTGAAAGCAGTTTTTCCATAATGTCCTCCCGCCCAGGTTAACAGCTATAAATCTGTTTGTTAACCTTAAATGTTAAAACGTTTCATAAGCATATTAACGATGGCCAGCAGCAGGCCCAGGGCTATAAACGCACCGGGCGGCTGAGCAAACAGGGTCATCGCTTCAAAGTTACTCCCAAAAAGATGAATGGCGCTTTCCGGATCCGGGCCGAGAATAGTTCCATGACCAAGGACCTCACGAACAAATGCCAAAATCACCAGGGCCAGGGTAAATCCCAGGCCAACGCCGATGCCGTCTAAGAATGATCTAGCTACCGGTTTCTTGCTGGCAAAAGCTTCGGATCTGCCCAAAATAACACAGTTAACAACTATCAACGGCACAAATACACCGAGAGCTTCATAAAGCACGGGCTGAAAAGCCTGTAACACCATCTCGATAATGGTAACAAAGGTAGCGATGATCACGATAAAACAGGGAATGCGCACCTGCGGGGGAATATAGTTGCGTAGAAGTGATACAACCAGGTTGGCAGCGATTAAAACTGCAGTAGCCGCAAGCCCCATCCCGAAACCGTTCACCACAAAAGCAGTGACACCGAGAACCGGGCACATGCCCAGCAGTGCAACAAATACAGGGTTTTCCTTAACTATTCCCCGGGTTAAATCCTGTATGTAAACATTATTCTGTTTCATTAGTTCTCCTCACCTCCACCGTCGTCTTTCTATTCACCGGACAAAGCATCCCGAACAGCGTCTACTATAGCATTGGCACTTATGGTCGCACCTGTTTGCGTGTCAATTTCGAGGCTTTGTTCTTCTATGATCCTATCGGGTATCAGCGGGTAAGCTTCGATGAAGTATGTTTGTGTTTCCTCGTGTTCCAAAACTTCAATGCTGATGATTTCTCCGCCGGAAACTTCCACTTCAACCAATATCAGGCCGTCAAGACCCGGAGCACTGCCCTGGTAGAGCCCGTCTGGGATCCCGGATATATCGATTTCTTCCGGTTCAGGCTCTTTCTCAACAACGTTGCCTAAACCAAGGGCATCTAAGAGAGCATTACGAACAGCATCAACTATAGCGTTAGCGCTGGTAGTTGCACCGGTTTGCGTGTCAACATCCAAATGCTGCTCCTCTAAAATCCTATCAGGAATCAAAGGATAAGCTTCGATAAAGTAAGTTGGTGTTTCCTGG
>PWUG01000105.1 GCA_003562605.1 Syntrophomonadaceae bacterium
ATTGTCAAACCACGGCCATGGGCATAATGCCCCACACCGATGTGGATAAGGCGCTGCAGTTGGCCCTGACCCTTGATATCCCTTACTGGCCGCAGTTACCGAAAGTAAATTATTTTGAAGATATGTATGCTCAAATATCCGAACACTTTCCCGGAATTACTATCGATCCGAAAAAACGGGAAATCCGCTTTTCGCTCGACAGGTTTTATGAAGATCTGGAAGAGTTCCTGCGGCAGTGGGAAGAGGAAGCATATTTTCGCCTCTCCCCGGAATATTCGGTAGTATTCCACCGATTCCTCGAACAGGACCTAAGCAGTTACAAATATATCCGCGGCCAGAGCATCGGTCCGGTCAGCTACGGGTTGAAAATTCTCGATGAGGATAACAAGCCGATGATTTATTATGAAGAAGTCCGGCAGACCGTGTTTGATTTTGTGGCCAAGAAGCTGCAGGCCCAGTTAAGCGAGATGCAGGAAGTCCATCCCGGCGCTTTTGTCTGGGTCGACGAACCGGGCCTGGAGATGATCTTCATGGCCATCACGGGGTATACCAGCGAAAGGGCCAAAGAAGACTACCGTGTTTTCCTGGAAACATTTCCGGGGCCCAGGGGGGTGCACCTGTGCGGCAACCCGGACTGGTCATTTTTACTGCAGATGGAACTCGATGTCCTTTCCCTGGATGTTTTTGCCCGCGGTCATATTTTCAGCCGTTATGCTGAGGATATCAGGACTTTTCTCGATCGCGGCGGGATTATTTCCTGGGGAATAACGCCAACTCTGGCTGAAGAATTTGAGAAGGAAAATGTGCAGTCGATGATCGACACCCTTGACGGCCTCTGGAACAGCCTTGACCAGGCAGGTATTCCCCGCGAGCAGATTTTAAAGCAGGCCTGGCTGGCCCCGGCGCGCTGCTGCCTGGTCAACCAGGACGGGGAAGAAACAGTGGCTAAATCATTCCGGATGCTGCAGGAAGTAGCCGATCATTTCAAAGCAAAACTATAGTGTGACGCGTCATATTTTAAGCAGGAATTCTGTCAGGTCCGGGACGGAGTGGATTAAATGGGTTGGTTCTGCTGCAGTCAGTTCGGTGAGAGAGCCGTAACCGTAGGTAACAGCAATTGAGTCTAAGTCACAGTTGTGGGCGCCCCTGATGTCGTGTTTGCGGTCGCCGACCATTACGGTTTCTTTTTTAACGAGGCCGCTGTTGTTTTTTAAGATGAAATCGATCACTTCACTTTTTTCCACCCTGGTGCCGTCGAGGTTGCTTCCGGCAATTGTAATGAAGAACCTGTCGATATTGAAATGCTGCAGTACTTTTTCAGCGAAAACTGTCGGTTTGGAGGTAGCCACAAACAATTTTGCACCGCCCCTGGCGAGCGATTCCAACATTTCCGGAACAGAAGGGTAGAGCTTGTTTTCATACAGGCCTCTTTCCCGGTAGTATTCCCGGTAATAGTCGACCGCCTGCAGCGCCTTGGTTTTGCTGAAACCGTAATTGTTTTCGAATGACCAGGACAGCGGCGGGCCGACAAACGATTTTAATTCTTTTTCGGTTGCCTCGATACCGTATTTTTTTAGAGCGTACTGCACAGACCTGGTTACCCCTTCTGCTGAATCGGTCAGAGTCCCGTCGAGGTCGAACAAGATATTCTTATAGCGGCCGCTCATATTCTTAATCCCACCTCCCTGTCACTACTTCCTGTCTTTATTATTAGCTTTTGAACTGCTTTTATCCTGCCCCCCTAACAGGGATTTTCATTATCTGCTTTAGTTTATGCCCTTGCCCGGCTTTACGATTAGACGTAAAATGGATACATGCTTGCAATATAACCCTTGCGGTAAGCTGGAAGGACGTAACACCAGATGCGTAATAACGCTGCTCAGATGGGCGAAGAAAGTATAACCAGGCTGCTAGTCCGCTTTTCGCTGCCGGCAACGGTCGGAATGCTGATTATGGCAACCTATAACATTGTAGATACAATCTTCGTCGGGATTCTCGGTAGCGAAGCAATTGCAGCGCTTTCGATCGCATTCCCCTTCCAGATGCTCTTAGGCGCACTCGGCATCGGGACCGGTGTCGGCGCGGCATCCTTGATATCGCGTTCTCTCGGCAGCGGACAGATGGATATGGCCCGAAGTGCGGTTGGTCAGGTGATCAGCCTGTCGGTTATTTACGGCCTGGTGGTCGCCCTGGCCGGCTTTTTTTACCTTGAGCCTCTCCTGGTTCTCTTCGGGGCCACCCCGGAGATACTGGCCCTGACCGGTGAATACGTTATTGTCATTACCAGCGGTTCGGTTATGTTCTTCCTGATCATGAGCCTAAATAATGTGGTCAGGGGGGAAGGCAACCCTAAATTGTCGATGTATGTAATGATCATATCGGCGTTGATCAACATAGCGCTCGATCCCATTTTTATTTTTGCACTCGGCATGGGGGTGCGCGGCGCCGCGGTGGCTACAGTGCTGGCCAAAATTGTCGGTGTTGTGATCATGCTGCGCTACTTCACTTCCGGCAAAGGTGAAATCAAGATAAACCTTGCCTGCCTCAGGCTGCGCCGGGAGACGATCCAGAAGATTTATGTCATAGGTTTTCCGGTGATGATCCTGCAAATATCTACCAACCTCTCCCTGGTTGTCGCCAATAATATCCTTGCCGCGTACGGTCACCTGCCCATTGCCGCCCTGGGCCTGATATTCCGTCTTTTTATGTTTGCCCTGATGCCGGTGATCGGCGTATCCCAGGGGATGCTGCCGATTATCGGCTATAATTTTGGTGCAGGCAAAATGGTCCGTATCCGTGAAACACTTGTCAAGGGTGTTGCCATCAGCACCGGCATCGCCACCTTTTTCGGCGCTGTTTATTTTATCTGGCCGGGGATGTTTATAAGCATTTTCAGCAGGGAGCCGGAGCTGATTGCCCTGGGCAGCGAAGCCCTGCGAATCATGGTGGTCATGTTCCCCCTGATTGGCGCCCAGGTTGTCTTTTCCACCTATTTTCAGGCAACCGGGAAAGGGATGCCTTCCCTGCTGCTCTCTATTCTGCGGGAAGTAATTCTATTTATTCCTTTCCTTCTAATCTTCTCCGAACTGCTTGGTTTAAGCGGGGTTTGGCTTTCCCGCCCGGTCAGTGATCTGCTGGCCTTTCTGGTTACATATTTTCTGATTACACGTGAGCTCAGGCGCCAGGGAATCCCACTACGGCATTCAGCATTACCGGTGCAGGAAAGGTAATAAAGCAAGCTGCAGTATAACAGCACACTATATTGCAAGGAAGAGGGATGGGCGTAAAGAAGGATATTTGGGAGAGCGTGTAGAATGCACCTCAGGTGATAAGGAGGGATGCTTGTTATGGGAGAAAAAGGGCTGCTCGAAAAAGTATTTGCTCCAGTCAGTAGTATCATGATTGAGTATGTTGATCCGCGGGGGGTGCTTAAAAACTGCAGCACCAGGGTGGAAGACCTGGAGGAATCGTACATTATCCTGCGGGCCCCGTATGTTAAGGGTCATCCGGAAAGATTTTTTGAAAGCCAGGAGCTGACCCTGCGGCGGCTTGACAGCGAACAAAAAGAAGCCTACGTGACAAATGTATTTGTCATTGACGTTCGCCAGGGTGAAACGCCCATGCTGGTGTGCAGCAAGCCGAAAAAGATCAATAAAACCTCGCTCAGACGGTTTTCCCGTTTCAGCGTAAATATGCCCTTTACCTACATTTACCCCAAACAGGGCCAAGAGCGTACAGGAGATATTTGCGACTTATCTTTAGGCGGTTGTTATGCCCTGATTGATCCCGAGCCTGAACTGAAAGAAGGGACTGCCATGCAGCTCTTGATCGATATACAGGGCGACGGCAACATGCTTTCTTTGAAAGGCAGGGTATTGAGAATCGATGAGCTCGATGAAGGGGATAAAGGCCGCATCGGCATAGCGGTCGATTATTATCAATTAACAGATGAAATGCTGGAAAAACTATACGGTTACATATTCCAGCTCCAGTTAACTCATGATCGGATCTCGGGGCCGATTCCCGATGTGAAAGATCTATAAACCCTCGCGTCCCGGCTTAACACTGCCATGCATCCTCAAAAATATGCAGGTGCTCGATAGAGAGCACTTTCAGCGATTCTACCAGCCTGCTTTCACCTCCCTGCGTCTCGGCATGTTCGCGGGCCCTGGCGGTTAAGTAAGCCTTTAACTTTTCGGCTTCAGGCGGTGGAAACTGGCTTGCATGACAGTCGATTGCCCCCATCTTTAAATCCCACGTAGCGGAAACATCCACAAAGGTATTGGGATAAGCGGTGTAGTAAAAAGCGATCATCCCGACCGTATGAGGCAGAAGGCCTTCCTGAAAATCGGCCGGGCAGAAGTTGGGCATGCCGGCCAAAAGGCAGGCTTCGGCTGTGGCCAGTCCGGTGCGGTTGTGATCGGAGTGGGCCTCGTAAGGCAGCCAGGGGTCACAGACCAGGACCGCGTCGGGTTTCTGCCGGCGGATAGCACTGGTAATCTCAGAGCGTATATCTTCGTAAGGCAGGCAGCCGCCGTCTGCAAAATCGAGCCAGAGCAGGTTGTTTATCCCCAAGATACCGGCCGTTTTCTCAGCTTCACGCCGCCTCGTCATGATCAAATCTTCCTGGTCTACGGCCGGATCGTACGTGCCGGCAGAGCCGTCGGTAATGGTAAGGCAGGTGACGGCGGTCCCGGAGCGGGATAAAAGGGCTACGGTAGCGCCGGCGCCAATTTCCATGTCGTCGGGATGAGGTTGAATACAAAGGACGTTTTTAGCCTTGAGCAGATCCGGAATAGGCAGGAAATCACAAATACGGGGCTTCATCTAATCATCTCCCATCTGCTTGCTACCGTAAGATTACACGGATAGAGTCTGAAACCCTCTTAATATGCCTGATTTTATCAAGAATTTATCCATGCAGGGATCGATGCCCTGGGCGCGTCGGTTGCTTTTTGATGCCGATACTGATAAGTTATATATAGGCTATCTATAAAATATCCGAAGATGGGAGGAGAAGCAGAATGAATAACAAATTATTGGTTGTTATAGTATTACTACTAATAAGCACCTTGTTGATTGGCGGTTGTGCGGTGAGCCCGGAAGAGGAAGCAGTTCCTGATGAAGTAGCAAGCGGTGAGCTGGATCCCGAGCAGGCCGTGATGGAATTTGTGGCGGCTATCCGGGAACTGGATCTGGACAAAGCCGAAAACCTAATCGCAAGTGATTATTTCGATGAATTTGAAGAAGATTTCGCAGAGCTAAAAGCGGTGCTTGAAGAAGATACAACTGAAGCAGCCGTGATGAGGCAAATGTTCAGTGTGATATTTAACAATATTGATATTACAACTACTGGGCACACGATTGACGGTGATGAAGCTGTTGTCAATACAGTCAATACCCACCCCGATCCGGAGATACTAACCGAGATGCTGATGTCGAAAATGTTTGAAATGATGTTCAGCGGGGATGTAGATCTCGAGAATATAACCGATGAAGAGGGAATGCAGCTGATGCTTGAAGTTTTCAGAGAGGTCTTTGGAGAAGTCGATAGAATAACCACCGAAGCCGAAGTGCCTATGACCAGGGAAGATGGAAAGTGGAAAATTGCCGGTGAAGTCATCTCCGACTACACAATAGATCTCGATCTGTAATTAAATAACAGTAACAAAAACAGGCCTGTCCGCTTACTTAATCGCCCGGTGCGAAAAGTTAAAAAAAGCGGACAGGCTTTTTTGTTTATTTATCCGGTCAGCTCCGCCGGTGGGTGGTGGGGAATTCGGGCGATCTCCTTATCACCGTACATAAATACGGCCTCTTTGCCGCCGGTAATTTCTCCGATTTCGGCAACCGCAACTCCCCTGTTGCGCGCTGCATCCATAACTTCTGCCACATTTTCGGGGGCAACCTGGAAGAGCATCCTGGCCTGGGTTTCGCAGATCAGGATTTCTTCAGGGGTCAGGCCGTCCGTCTTCACCGGGGCCGCGGCCAGGTCTACCTTTGCCCCCAGCCCGCCAAAACGGACCGATTCGCTTACGGCAGCGCCAATCCCGGCTGCCCCCAGGTCGGAGCAGGCATTTATTTTACCGGTTTTGATCGCAGCAAGGGCCGCTTCCATGGTAGCCTTTTCTTCATCGAACAGCGCCTCGGCCGGGCGCATAACATCGACCAGGCCGGCCCGGTAAAGGGTGTCGTTGCCGTCATTGTTAGTTTTACCGAGAATGATTATGCGGTCCCCTGCATTCTTGGCCGGTTTGGTTAGCGGTTCATCAATAACCAGGCGGCCGATAACCGCAGCGACCACAGCGGGAACTATATCGCTGAAAGAGGTCGAAAGACCCCCGCCAACAATAAAAACTCCCATGGTCTCACACATGTCCCGGATCCCTTTAACCATCAGGTTGACCCTTTCCCCGCTGGTCATAACCTGGCATTTGCCGCAGGTGCACTTTCCTTTAAAGCCGCAGGAGCCCACAATTACTTCTTCGTCCAGGGGCCGCGTTCCGATAAAATCAAGCAAAAACAGGGGCCGCCCGCCCATGGCTACGACATCCCTCATCGCACCGCCCGCCCCGGTTGCCGCGCTGTCGTAGGGCCGGGGGACGCATGGTGAGCAGTGGCTTTCCATTTTTGCCACCATCAGCCCGTCATCTCCCGGCATCTGGAAAACAGCAGCGTCATCGTTGGCATCAGGCCCGATCAGCAGGCTGCCGGGTGACACTTTAGCTACCGCTTCGTTCAATTTTTTAAATACCCCAAAATCAATAGCCTTATCGATATTATGGTGCAGATGAATAAAGAGGCCGTGCATTAAAGCTCTCTCAACAGTGTTCATTGCGGGGGTCCCTCCTCGTCATAAAAACTCTCTTTTATTATATACTACTGATTGCGCTGATTTCCTGTTGAGCTGCTTACAATCTGTTAAACCGGTATTACAAACTAATGGAAGGAAATATCAGACTGAAAGCAGAATTGTATAGCCGTGACTTAAACAATATTGAACGAAAGACTGAAAGGAGATTGTCATGTCTGACAGTGGAAAAAACGAGAAGCATTTCCGCCTCCTGAACTGTGAGGAAGCCTCAAAGCACCACTTTGAACGGGCGGCAAACAAATTAAAACTAAAGCGGCAGCTTCGCAACTGGTTGAGGATCCCCTTCCGTGAAATTTCGGTGCATTTGCCGGTTGTTATGGATGACGGTAATCTTCATATTTTCGAAGGGTTCCGTGTCCAGCACAATAATGCCCGTGGGCCACACAAAGGAGGAACCCGCTTTCACCCCAGAGTTACCCTGGGTGATATTCGCGGGATGGCTTCCTTGATGACCTGGAAGACTGCCCTGCTGAACCTGCCCCTGGGCGGCGCCAAGGGCGGAGTGGCCTGTGATGCAAAAAAAATGTCGGAAGCAGAGCTGGAACGGTTGACCCGCAAGTATACCCAGGCAATCAGTGTCGATATCGGGCCGTACCAGGATATCCCGGCACCTGACGTTAACACGGATGAAAAAGTAATGGCCTGGATAATGGATGAGTACAGTAAACTGCGCGGTTATTCACCGGCGGTGGTTACCGGCAAGCCGGTTGACCTGGGAGGGTCTCCCGGGCGAAAAAGTGCTACAGGGCTAGGGGTAGCCTACATTGTTCAACAATGGGCCGTGGAAAATGGATGCAAAATGGAAGAGGCTACTGCCGTCGTACAGGGTTTTGGCAATGTTGGTTATCATAGTGCTTACCACCTGAGTAAAATGGGCTGTAAGATTGTGGCAATTTCCGATTCGGGTGCCGGAATTGTGAACAAAGAAGGCCTCGATGTGGAAAAAGTGCTAAAACATAAAGAAGAGACGGGTTCGGTTTCCGGCTTCTCTGGTGCGGACACTGTTAAAAAAGAGAAGATCTTTGCCCAAAAGTGTGACTTTCTGATTCCCGCCGCCCTGGAAAATGCCATCAAGGGCGATAATTTTGCCGATATTCAGGCCAGGGTGATTTTTGAAGCGGCAAATAGCCCAACCTGCCCCCTCTGTGAACCGGATCTCGAGGCGAAAGGAATAACAATCATGCCCGACATCCTGGTCAACAGCGGCGGGGTCGTCGTTTCCTACTTCGAATGGGTCCAGAACCTGCAGCAGTTCAGCTGGAGCGAAGAACAGGTCGATCTCGAGCTGCAGAAAAAAATGAAAAACGCCTACAACCGGGTTACTGAAAAAGCCGCGGAAGAAAAAG
>PWUG01000019.1 GCA_003562605.1 Syntrophomonadaceae bacterium
GCGCGGCAGTCACCTTGAACGAAATTACACTATTTCCTCCTGTCAGGGGAAATGTTCCCATCCTGGCCGAAGGGTGTCACAGCGTCGGCAGTTATTCTATTCGCAACAGGGCCACTATAGCTGGTAATATCTGTAATGCTTCCCCGGCAGCGGATACCGCCGCACCACTATACTGCCTCGATGCAATAGTTAATATTGCCGGTTCAGGCGGGACAAGAACCGTACCGATTGAAGAATTTTTCATCGGACCGGGGAAAAATGCCCTGGAAAAAGGCGAGCTCGTCCAATCGATTTTAATACCGAAGCCTTATCCGGATGGAAAAGGAATCTACTTCAAAGCTTCCCGGACAGGATCAGTAGATCTGGCTTCTGTAGGCGTGGCAGTGCAGAGGTGGGGCGACCAGGTTAAAATTGCCATTGGCGCGGTTGCCGCCACTCCGGTCAGAGCTGTTTCCGTTGAGAAGGCAGTCAATGAAAATGGTGAGAAAGACTGGTCTAAAGCAGCAAAATTATCCTGTGACGATATCTCACCAATTACCGATATAAGGTGCTCCCGGGAATATCGCTACCACGTAGTTGAAGTTTTGGTCCGCCGGGGGCTGGAACAGATAATGGGGGTGTGAAAATGACTGAAAAAAGAACTGTAAACTTTGTTGTAAATGGCGATAAAGAGTCCAGGGAAACAGAAACTGATCAGACTCTTTTGAAGTTTATCAGGGAAGAACTGCACCTGACAGGTACAAAAGGTGGCTGTGAAATAGGAGAATGCGGCGCCTGCACAGTATTGCTGGACAGCAAACCGGTTAATTCCTGCTTAATTTTAGCAGTTGAACTGGATGGTAAAGATCTGGTAACCATCGAAGGTCTTTCAAAAAACGGTGAAATGGATCGCATCCAAAAAGCTTTTATAGACCATGCCGCTTTTCAGTGCGGCTACTGCACACCGGGGATGATCATGGCGGCCCGCGCCCTCCTTGATCGCAACCCCAGCCCGAATGACAAGGAAATAAACGAGGCCTTAAGCGGCAACCTCTGTCGCTGTGGCGCATACCAGGAAATAAGGGAGGCCATTAAAGCCTCTTCCAAACAGTAAGCGGGAAAGGAGGAAAAGATATGACTGAATTAAAATGTGTAGGAACTTCGGTAGAGCGCAAAGATGCCATAGAAAAAGTTACCGGTAGAGCTGAATTTATCGAAGATCGCTTCATAGGACCGCTTCTATATGCAAAGATGAAAAAAAGCAACGTGGCGCACGGCAAGATAAAGAAGCTCGATGTTTCGAGAGCTTTGGAACACCCGGGTGTTAAAGCTGTTTTAACAGGCAAAGACTATCCGAACAAGATCGGACTTTACCTTGTGGACAGGGATTTTATGGCTGTCGAAAAAGTCCGTTTTTGGGGCGAACCGGTAGCTCTGGTCGCTGCAGTCACGGAAAAAGCGGCCGCTGAAGCGGTTGAGCTAATTGAAGTTGAATACGAGGAACTACCCGGCGTGTTTGATCCCTTCGAAGCCCTGAAACCTGAAGCGCCGATTATTCATGAAGATCTCGAAAACTACGAGGTTGTCCCGATTTTTTACCCAAAACCGGGAACGAATGTGGCCAACCATTTTAAACTGCGCAAGGGTGATACAGAAAAAGGTTTTGCCGAAGCTGATATTGTCATCGAGAAAGAATATATCGTTCCTCAAATGCAGCATGTGCCGATTGAAACCCACAAAGCAGCTGCCCAATGGAGCCCTGACGGCAAACTTACGATCTGGAGCACTGCCCAGTCGCCAAATGTTGTACGTCAGCTTCTGGCTAAAGCTTTTGAGATGCCAATGCATAAAATAAGGGTTATCTCAAGTTTCATCGGTGGTGGATTTGGTTGTAAAGCCGGGGCTTCACTCGAAGGCCTGGTTGTGCCCCTGGCCCTTAAATTTCCCGGTTATGTGGTGCGCATTGTTTTTAACCGCGAAGAGGACATGCAGGGTACCTTTACCAGGCAGGCTCTTTACGCGACCCTTAAAACCGGAGTCCGCAAAGATGGCCGCATCACTGCTCTTGAATATAAAATGATTTGGGATGGCGGAGCTTACACGGAGTACGGCGTAAATATTGTCCGTGCTGCGGGTTACAGTTCTACGGGCGCTTACGACATACCCAATGTTAAAACCGATTCGTACTGCGTTTACACCAATAACTCCATCGGAGGACCCGTCCGAGGGTTTGGAATGTGTGAAATGCAGTGGGGCATTGAACGACAACTAGAAGAAATTGCCAAAAAACTGAACATGGATCCACTTGAGGTACGTTTGATCAACGGCATGAAAGAAGGCTCTACAACTGCTGCAGGCCAGGTAGTCCATAATGTAGGCTACGATAAATGCCTGAAAACTGTGGCTGAAAAAATAGGCTGGGGCAAAAAGGAAGGCAAATTCCGCGGCAAGGGCATAGCCGGCCTGGTTAAATGCCCAGCTCAGCCCAGTAACGCCGCCTCCTCGGCTATTATCCGCATTAACGAAGATGGTACAGCCCATGTTATGGTTGGGGCGACAGAGATGGGACAGGGCATGCTGACGGCGATTAGCCAGATTGCTTCTGAAGCCCTGAACATACCTTTGGACAGGATTGATATCAAGGTTCCCGATACAGATTTTACCCCGTACGAGTGGCAGAGTGTAGGCAGCAGGATTACTTATACCTGTGGCACATCGGTCAAGCGGGCCGCTGAAGATGCCCTGGGGCAAATATACCGGGTAGCGGCAGATCTTCTCGAAGTGCCTGTAGGGGATCTTACCTTTGACGGGAAAAAAATCTTTTCAACAAAAGATCCCGATATAAAGGCAACGATCCGTGAAGTTGCCGACAGTTGTAAGAAATGCACAGGTGAAGGAATTGCCGGGCCGATTATCGGCAGGGGTTCTTTCGTTCCTACCAATATGACCAACCTCGATCCGGAAACCGGCCAGGGTAACCCGGGGCTCTTTTATTGCTTCGGGGCTACGGCAGTTGAAGTGGAGGTAGATCCTGAAACAGGTGTAGTTAAAATTCTCCAGCTGGCCAGTTCAATTGATGCCGGTAAAGCAGTTAACCCACAGTTGTGCAAAGCCCAATTGCACGGTGGAACGATTATGGGTCTTTCAACGGCGCTTTATGAAGAAGTCCGGTTTGACAAGGGAATTATTCTTAACCGGAACTTTACAGACTATAAGATAGCAACCATAGAGAACACTCCGCATATTGACAGCTTTATCATTGAAACTCCTGAAGTTAACGGCCCTTACGGTGCACGTGGCATAGGTGAGCAACCAATGATTGGAGTTGCCCCTGCGATTGCCAATGCAGTCTGCGATGCTCTAGGTGTTGAATTTAACACTTTCCCGTTAACACCGGAGAGGGTCTGGCAGGCCCTTAAAAACAAAAAATAGTTAAATTAAATAAATACAGTTGATGGGGGTGCGATTTTTCGTACCCCTTGATCTGTAAAGTGAGCTGAATACTAAATGATTCCACGGAAAGTTGTAATTCGCGGTGCCGGAGATCTGGCTACAGGCGTGGCCCACCGCCTTTGGAGATCCGGATTTTCAGTGGTTATGCTTGAATTGCCAAAACCCCTGGTTGTACGCAGGACAGTTTCCTTTGCTGCGGTAGTTTACGAAGGCAACATTGTTGTTGAATCAGTGCAGGCGGAACTATGTAGTTCGCCCGAAATGGTTAATGAATATTTCACCAGAAAGGTCATCCCCGTATTAATCGATCCTCATGCTGAATCACTTGCCATGCTTCAGCCTTCCACGGTTGTTGATGCAATTATGGCCAAAAATAATAAAGTCACCGGAATTGAGGATGCCGATCTGGTGATCGGTATAGGCCCCGGGTTTACTGCCGGCAAAGATGTTCATGCCGTGGTTGAGACAAATCGGGGTCTTAATCTTGGCCGGGTGTTCTACAGCGGCTCAGCGGCAAAAGATACTTCGGAACCGGGAATAATCGATGGGTACGGCAGAGAGAGGCTCTTAAGAGCTCCTTCCGGGGGTATTTTTGAACCTCTGAGAAAAATCGGTGATTTGGTGAAAGCCGGTGAAACAGTAGCCTCAGTGGGTCGTGAGGAGATTAAATCATTAATAGATGGAATGGTCCGCGGTATGCTTTATCCCGGCCTGGAAGTTACAGAAGGTATGAAAGTCGGGGATATAGATCCCCGGGGAGAATCTGCTGATTATAAAAGTATTTCAGATAAAGCAAGGGCTGTTGGCGGTGGCGTACTCGAAGCAATCTTGCACCGCTATTTCGCCGGGTAGACCGCGTAAGATCCCTGATACGAAGCTCTATTTTTGAACTGATTTGTTAAATATGATATAGTTTTCATAGGGAAAAGATCAATTTAATTTCGGGAGAATAGATATGAACACACAAGGCAATGCCCTGAATATTGATGCAATGGAATATTGCTATTGTTATAAATGCAATAAAATTAAAGAGGGTACCGATCTGATCATGACTGAAAAAGGCTTGCAATGCTGCAAGTGCGGTGGATACGACCTCGGAGAAGCAGGATGGGTCGCATGTCCTTATCAGAAAATGTCAGCTGTTAAATGCCCCCTGGCAGGGAAAGGTATTATTGATAATGGCTTTGGACTCGAATGTACAGATCGCTGCTTCTTTCGGATCTAGATTAAGTTGTTTATGATTGATAAAGGATAGTTCTAAGGTGTTTAATGAATCAACTGCAACTTAAACATTCATTGGGAGCAAAATCACCGGCTGTTATTTCTTTTTATGGAGCCGGAGGAAAAACTACCCTAATATCAAGACTTGCTGAAGAAATAAGCTCCTCCGGCCTAAAAGTGCTCCTTACTACAACTACAAAAATACTCATTCCGCTGGGTATACCTCTTTTTTTCAATGTAGAAACAGATAAATCTATCCGAGCACTTAAAAGACACTTTAACGAAAGCAATATTGCTGTTTTAGGAAGAAGGATGCTCAGGGATAACAAAATTGAAGGGATTTCTGCACAGGAAGTGCAACAATTACGCGATCTACTTCAGGTTACAGTCCTGGTAGAAGCAGACGGCGCCAAAGGTTTGCCAATCAAAGGATACACTTCAAACGAACCGGTTTTGCCGTCATGTTCCGATTTAATTATTGCTGTGATAGGTGCTGACGCACTGGGAGCTACTCTTTCTTCGAAAAATGTTCACCGCCTGGCAAAAGTTACGGAAGAAACCGGGGCTGAAGAAGGCTCAATTATTAACGAACAAATTGTTGGCGATGTTTTCAAGTATATGTTAAAGCTCGGCCGAATCCAGGCACCGGGTGCTAAAGCAGCCTGTATATTGAACAAGGCAGACTTGCTTAAGGATCCCGGCTCGACAGCTCTTCACTTGTCCAGGCTGCTGTCGGGGCATCAAAATCCTCCTGAACAATTATTAATAACTGCAGGAAATGGTATAGATCCTGCTAAAATCACGTTTTGCCGGAAAAACGGAGAGCTAAGCGCTGATATTTCATGTATTGTTCTTGCAGCAGGGCTTTCAACGCGTATGGGCAGAGACAAGCTTGCTTTGCCGTTCAGTAATACTACAATATTTGAACATACCCTGGAACAGATAAGAGAATCCGGAATTAAAGATATTATTGTTGTTGTCAGTCCGGGCAGTTCGTGGCTTGAGAAGTTAAACAGTGAAACATACAAACTGATCGAAAACCCGTTATATCGTACCGGCATGTCTTCCTCCCTTAAAGCAGGCCTGAACGCGGTTGACAAAAAGACCCAGGGAGTTATAATCGCCCTTGCCGACCTGCCGCTTGTGACTCCGGCTATTTACAGAAAACTAATTGAAAATTATCGCAACAAACTAAAACTTGTTACCTACCCGACTTACCGGGGAAAGCGGGGCAATCCTACTCTTTTTGACCGCAGGGTTTGGCCTGATTTGATGAGCATCTCCGGTGACCAGGGGGGAAGGGGGCTTATCGAAAAAATGGATGAATATAAAATTGAACGGGTCGAAACCGAACTACCCGAGGTTATCTTTGACATTGATACTCCGGATGACTACAGGAGGCTTCTTAATAATATAAATCGCTGCAATCAATAACTTAAAGGAGGCTGTCTATAAACATGAATTTAAACGTTAGGGTAATTGGAACTGTATTTATCGACTGCAAAGGGTTTTCCCACCATAAATACTATCCGGACGGGAGAAATTTAGGGGATATCGAGTTTGTTCATGGCGGCGTTGGCCGAAATGTAGCTGAAAACCTGGCCAAACTCGATTTGCCCTTAACCCTGGTTTCAACGGTTGATAAAACTGCGCTGGGGAATGAGGTTATTGATCGTTTAAAACAGAGAAATGTAGATACATCTTTAATCTTAAAGACTGAAAAAGATGGCATGGGTATGTGGCTGGCCCTGATCAATGAATGCGGTGATCTGGTCGGCTCCATTTCAAAAATGCCTGATTTAAACTTGCTTGAAAAACTGATTAACGAAAGAGGTGAAGAGATTGTAGAAAAATCATCGCACATAATTTTGGAGCTCGATTTAAACGAAAAAATTACAGGCGATGTTCTGAACCTATGTAATAAAATGAATAAACCGGTCTACGGTATTCCGGGTAATCTTGATATAGTTATGAAGAACCTCGATATCCTGCCCAGACTGGAATGCTTTATCTGTAACGATTTTGAAGCGGGAAATATTATCGACAAAGATTTGACCGGTTTAGATGTAAACCCTACAATAGAAATTCTTAAAGATAATTTATTTGTTGAAGGAAAAAGATCGCGCTATACTATTGTGACACTGGGCAGCCAGGGTTCAATCTATCATGACGCAGGCAATAACTTAGTTGACCATAGGCCTGCTATACCGACACAAGTTGTAGATACAAGCGGTGCGGGCGACGCATTTTTTTCCGGTACTGTGATGGGTCTGATTAAAGATTTGCCGATTGATAAGGCAGTAGATTGCGGAACGAAGATAGCCTCATGGACTATCAGCTCCAGTGAAAGCATCTGTCTCGACCTGAAAAACAAAGCCCGCGAAAATAACTTCCATCTGATCGATTAGACAAATGATACAATACACCTGATTCGAATCTGGAACACTCTGATTAAATAGACCAAGTGACGCGTGTATCACTTTTAACAGTCACAGCGATTTTACGTATGGCTAAAATGATCTTTTCGAGCTCATCCATATTTTTCGCTTCAACAAAGGCGATGATATCATCTGGCCCCGTTACAGCATGAGCCTGTTTAACGCCCTCAATATTACGAACAGCTCTTACTGTTTCAGAAGGGGTTTTCCCCGCGCAACTGATAAATATATAAGCCGAGGTCATGTCCATTCTTCCTTTCTATTGTTTGGTCTAAACTTTACTAAGTATTTTAACTTTTTAAACGATCAAATGCAAGCAATAATGCAATTCAAAGGAATAAACGAGATGAAGTAATAATAAAAGAGTAGCGGCAGGAGCCTGAAACCCCTGCCGTTACTGCGTTTTCTTGGTGGTGAGCCATCCAGGATTCGAACCTGGGACACCCTGATTAAAAGTCAGGTGCTCTACCAACTGAGCTAATGGCCCATTATATGGTGGAGAGGACTGGATTCGAACCAGTGAAGGCGTTGCCAGCAGATTTACAGTCTGCCCCCTTTGGCCAACTTGGGTACCTCTCCACGACTACAGATGGAGCCGACGGTGGGACTCGAACCCGCAACCTGCTGATTACAAATCAGCTGCTCTTCCGTTGAGCTACGTCGGCCGAACAATCATGGCCTTCCAAAGCATTATTAGTATAGCTTATTTAACAATATACGTCAACACAACTTCGGCAGGAATTTTGCATTTATCCCATGAAAAAGTTTATAATGAAAGAAGCATATTCAAGGGGTATTTGATCAAAGGAGGAGACCTTTTGTCAGACTTGAAAGTCGCAATTATTGGAGGTACAGGAGTATATAACCAATCTCTTTTGGAAAACGAAATCGAAATTACGGTTGAGACAAAATTCGGCCGGGTTGCCATTCGGCAGGGAGTTTATCAGGGTCGCAGGGTATTTTTCCTGGCCCGCCACGGGGGGAAACACTCAGTGCCTCCTCACATGGTCAATTACAAGGCGAATATTGCTGCGCTGAAAAAATTGAATGTCGCTGCGATAATAGCCACAGCAGCC
>PWUG01000244.1 GCA_003562605.1 Syntrophomonadaceae bacterium
GCAGGGTGATTAATGCCTGCACCTGTTGCAGTCAAGACTCTTTCAATCAAAGGCTTTCCTTCGCGAATGGCATTGGTGATAGCAATTGCCGTTCCAACATTATGGTTGACCACACCGATATCGAGAGGCAACCCGCCTGAAGGAACCTTGCGTCCGGTAGTAACCTGGATGAGCATCTTTTCAGCGCCCTGCGGGTATTTGGTATGAAGGGGCATTACAGTTATGCTTTCCTCTTTGGCAACTGCCTTTTCCATAACCCGGATCGCATCGGTTTTATTATCTTCGATACCAATTACACCCTTCTCGGCGCCCAGGGTTTTAATGATCACCTTTAAACCGAAAACAATTTCTTCAGGCTTCTCGAGCATTACCCGATGATCTGCCGTCAGGTAAGGTTCGCATTCGGCTCCGTTTATGACAACTATATCAATTGGTTTATCAGGCGGTGGCGAAAGCTTTACATGTGCCGGAAAAGTTGCCCCGCCGAGACCGACAATGCCGGCCTCACGAATTATTTTTCGAAGATCGTCCTGACTGAGCTTGCCCAAATCACCGGCCGGTTTAATACTGTCATCCCAGTGATCCTGCCCGTCAGATTCGATTGTTATTGCCTGGACAGGGCGGCCGAGGGGATGGTTGTACGGCCCTATAGCGGAAATTGTTCCCGATACGCTGGCATGAATCGGCGCAGAAACAAAACCACTGCTATCGGCGATTTTTTGGCCTAATTTAACCTCTGTGCCGACATCGATCGATTCAAGCGGTTCACAGGGAGCACCAATATGCTGCTGCAAGGGAATGACCACTTTGTCGGGTACCTTCATCGCGGTTACCGCCATCGTGGCCGTTATTTCTTTATGGTAATCCGGATGAACGCCTCCTCTAAAGACGGTGTTGCCCATAAATTATGTTCACCCTTTCCTGGAAATTTTAAAAAGTATTTTTTACTGCTAATAAACAAATACTATTACGGTTTCGTGATTTCTCTTTAAAGTCCTGCCTGATTCACCATTTTTCGAACCAGGAACAACGAAAATTATTTGCCGGCTAAATCCTGACTCTGCTGCCAGTAGGCACGCACATCACTGACTGTATATAAGGAACCGGTAACGAGGACAGCATCATCAGGACCGGCCATTTCAAGCGCTTTCTCAAGCGCTTCACCGTGATTGTAAATGACCATGTAATTATTCCGGAGACCATAATAATTCACAGCAAAAGCGGCAATTTCTCCGGGGTCAGCCGCACGGGGCAGGATTGGACGCGTGAAAATTATGGTATCTGCCCGTGGCAAAATATGTTCCAGCATAGCCGCCGTATCTTTGTCAGCAAGCATACCGATTACCAGGATCAACTTTTTATAATTGAAATACTGGGGCAGAGCTGCAGCCAGTTTTTCAATCGCTGCAGGGTTATGTGCTCCGTCCATTATCAGAAAGGGCTTTTCGCTTAGGACTTCTAGCCTGCCAGGCCAGTTAGTTTCAGCCAGCCCGCTGCGAATAGATGATTCGTCAGCGGAAAAGCCATATTCCTCAAGCAATTCAACAGCAGCCAGGGCCGTAGCAGCATTATTTACCTGGTAGGATCCCCGCAGGGGTACGAAAATATTATCCAGCTGTAGCAAAAAGCCCCGGTAAGCGAAATATTGTCCCCCGGCGGTTATCTTTTGAATGATTGCAACCGGTCTTTCAGACATTATTTCCTCCACTGTTGTCCCGCCCGAATAGATTCGGTGAAACGGCGCCTTAAGTTCACTACAGCGTTTTTCCAGTATGGTTAGAACTCTCCGGTCTTCTGCCGCTGTGAGCAAAGGCCTGCCCTGCTTTATAATGCCTGCCTTTTCAAGGGCAATCGCTTCAACAGTATTGCCAAGTACATCGGTATGTTCAAGACTGATATTGGTTATTATACTTAAGATCGGAGTTACAACATTTGTGGCATCCAGCCTCCCGCCTAGGCCGACTTCCAGGATGACCAGGTCAACTTTCCGACGGGCAAAATAGGTTAAGGCCAGAGCGGTAACAACTTCAAACTCGGTTAACGGACCCAATTCCTCATTGCAGCTGATCTTATCAACCAGAGGCCGGATTTGATCTACAAGTTCGACCAGTTGGTGATGATCAATATCAGTGCCATTTACCGCCATCCTATTAGTAAAGGAGAGCAGGTAAGGGGAAGTGTAAAGACCTGTCCGGTATCCAGCTGCGCGCAGGATTGAAGCAAGCATAGCAGCAGTAGAACCTTTGCCGTTAGTCCCGCCAATATGTACAAAACGCAGCTGATGGTGCGGATTGCCCAGCATTTCCAGAAGCACTGTTATGCGTTCCAGCCCCGGCCTGCTCCCAAAGCGGCCCAGTCCATGTATCCAGTCCAGAGCTTCCCTGTAACGCTTATCATTTTTCATTGGCTACCGAAGCTCCTGCAGTCTCTGTCGAAGCTTAATAAGCCTGTTTTCCTGTTCTTCACGCCGTAATTTTTCTTTGCCAACAACCTCGGCAGGTGCTTTATCAACAAAAGAAGGATTGTTTAATTTGCCCTCCGTCTTTTTAATTTCAGTCAGGACCTGGTTAAGTTCTTTTTCGAGGCGGGCTGTTTCTGCATCAAGGTCTATAACTCCTTCCAACGGAAGGTAAACTTCAATCCCTTCAGCAATTATTGCAGTAAGCGCCTGTTTTGGTTTATCTACTTCCTGTTTTATCGTTAAAGGTTCTGCTGAAGCCAGTTTACCCAGATGATGGCGTTCCTGATCGAGGCAGGCGGCAGCACGACCTCCTGCCCGAACAATTACTTCGGTTTTTTTACCGGGTGGCAGCTGAACCTGGCTGCGCAGATTTCTGATAGCCCTGGTTACTTCCTGCAGCAGAGCCATATCGGCTGTTTCTTCAGGGAAAAAGTGCTTCTTATCAGGCTGCGGCCAGGATGCCACTACAAGAGCTTCTTCTTTACGGTGCGGTAACTGCTGCCATATTTCCTCGGATATAAAGGGCATAAAGGGATGAAGCATGCGCATAATTCCATCCAGAAGGTATACAAGCAGGCTGCGAGTACGCTGCCTGTCTTCAGCGGCTTCAGCACTATCATCTTTCAGGTATAAGTAATGCTTGCTCAGCTCGACATACCAGTCACAAAAATCATTCCATATAAATTCATAGATCAATCGGGCCGCTTCACCCAATTCGTATTCTTCGAGCAGGTCAGTCGCTGTACTTAGTGTTTCATTGAAGCGGTGTAAAATCCATCGATCAGTCCGAAATAAACCGGCGGGCAAATGACCAGGATCGAAATTTGCAAAGGAGGGCTCTTTTTCATCTTCGTCCATTAAATTCATCAGGACAAAACGCGAGGCGTTCCAGACCTTGTTGGCAAAATTACGACCGGCTTCAACACTTTCCTGCCGGAAGCGCTGGTCATTTCCGGGAGCCTGGCCGGTAACCAGTGTAAACCGCAGGGTATCTGCACCGTAATCTTCGATTACCTCCAGGGGGTCAATGCCGTTGCCCAGAGATTTGCTCATTTTACGACCGAGGGGGTCACGTACCAGGCCGGTAATATAGACAGTGTGAAAAGGTTCTTCTTTCATAAAAGCCAGGCCCATAAACATCATACGCGCGACCCAGAAATAGATTATATCATAGGCGGTAACAAGAACAGATGTCGGGTAAAAATGATCTAAATCGGGAGTTTTTTCCGGCCAGCCGAGAGTAGAAAATGGCCACAGGGCCGAGCTGAACCAGGTATCGAGGACATCAGGATCCTGTTCAAGGGAACTGCTCTTGCATGAAGGGCAGGATTCCGGTTCGCTGTAATCGACGATTACCTCACCGCAGTCACAGTACCAGGCAGGAATGCGATGGCCCCACCAGATCTGGCGAGAAATACACCAATCGCGAATATTTTCGACCCAACTCTGGTAGACACGGGTAAAACGTGGTGGAACAAATTGAGTTCGCTTCTCTTCAACAGCTTCCAGGGCCGGCTCGGCCAGGGGTTTCATCTTCACGAACCACTGCCGCGAGATAAGCGGTTCGATAACCGTGCGGCAGCGCTGACAGCGGCCAAGGGAGTGTTCATGATCTTCTATTTTCTCCACTAATCCCTGCCCATGCAGATCAGCTAAAACCTGCTTACGACATTCATAGCGATCAAGCCCCCTGTATGGCCCTGCTGCTTCGGTCATCTTTGCGTCTTCATCAATAATCTTGATCACTTCGAGGTTGTGACGCTGAGCAATAGCAAAATCGTTTGGATCATGTCCCCGGGTAACCTTGACTGCCCCACTGCCAAATCCAGGATCGACATAGTCATCTGCAACAATAGGTATTTCCCGGTTCAGAAGGGGCAGGTTCACTTTTTTGCCAACCAGGGGGCTGTAACGTTTATCTTTTGGATGCACCGCTACTCCACTGTCACCAAGCATTGTCTCCGGGCGGGTTGTTGCTACCGTTATTAAACCCGTGCCGTCTGCCAGCGGATAACGGATATGGGTAATCGATGAAACTTCGTCTTCATGCTCAACTTCGATATCAGATAGAGCAGTATGGCAGCGAGGGCACCAGTTAATCATGTAATCACCGCGATAAATCAAGCCACGGTGGTATAAGTCAACAAATACTTTATTTACTGCTTTTGAGCAGCCCTCGTCCATCGTAAAACGTTCACGTGACCAATCACAGGACACTCCAAGCCTGTAAAGCTGCCTTGTAATCCGGGTGTGGTAAGTATCTTTCCACTGCCAAACCCTCTCCAGGAACTCTTCGCGCCCCAATTCACTACTGCTTATGCCTTCTTCAGCAAGGTGCTTTTCAACTACATTCTGGGTGGCAATACCGGCATGATCGGTTCCGGGAAGCCATAGTGTATCGTAACCCTGCATGCGGCGCCAGCGGATTAAAATATCCTGTATCGTATTGTTTAGAGCATGGCCCATATGCAGAGATCCGGTTACGTTTGGAGGAGGAATTACTATGGTATAGGGCTTCTGCCCTGTATCGCGTGCTGCTTTAAAGTATTCCCCATCAAGCCAAAACTGGTACCTTTCTATTTCAACAGAAGCCGGATTGTAGACAGGTGGCAGCATTGATTCAGACATGTGGTCACCTCGTTTAAGTTCTCTGTACTCATCTGATACACACTAAATAATTATACTTCTGCATCTCTTCAAACACAAGGTTCTATTCGGAATATCGCAGTGACCTTTATTTCTTAATATCCCAGTATAGGGCATTTATAAACTGCTTAATGTTAACCCGTGTTTTGGTCGGGGTTTCCTGTTCCTGTTCAATCTCTTTCATTTTAAGACGAAGTTCGCCAAAATCGAAATACTTTGGCCCATACCTCTCAAAAGTTGGGTTATTATAATCTTCCATGCCGAGAGCTGCGATATGCTCCATGGCATGCTTGATAGCCCGGCGCACTCGCTGTTCTATAGCACGCATATCTGTTTTTTTATCTTCTTCCCGGAGATATTTTTCCTGTACTGCCTGGTAGAGATCTTTTAAATGCCTGTATTCACCGAGGTATTTTTCGATATCTGGTACTGTGTTCAAAAATAGTATAATCTGAACAAGGTCGTGACTACCCGGCTCGCCAATCAATCCAAGATCGGCGAGGGTTTCCCGCGTCCTCTCCTTGATTGTGGTCTGATCAAGGTTATGAGCCCCGGAAACACCGGTAGGCTGTTTTATGCTGCTGATCTGATCAAGAGCTGCAATAGATTTACGCATTTGTTCAAATGAACGTTCCATCTTTAAACGTTCGGTAATTCCTTTAATCACGGATATTACTTCAATCTTATTGATCGGCTTGTTGATATAGAACTCTATGCCCGCAGCATAAGCCTGGGCAACCATTTCTTTTTTTTCAACCTGCGAGATCATCATTATCTTGCCCTTGAAATCCCGCTTTCTGAGCTGCTCAACTATTTCGATACCGTCTTTACCCGGCATCAAAAGATCAATGAGCAGTATATCAGGTTGATGGTATAGAATTGTCCCTACCACATTGCCATGCCCGTCGGGAAGTTCACCAATCACTTCGCCAAGCTGTTCATCCTCGATGATCTGAGCCAGGATGCGTCGGCAGGCAAGATCATCGTCTAAGATAAAAAAAGTAAACTCCATTAGCTACCCTCCGGTTAAACTGGAAACTGGGATTAAGATGATGAAACATTTTTCAGACGGGGTTTCCCGGAAACTCACTTTGCCTCGAAAACTTTCAACAAGGCCTTTTACGTAAGCAAGACCGATCCCGGTAGATGGCACCCCTTCCGTTGAAAACTTGGTCGTGAATCCAAGCTCGAATATAAGCGCCCGATCGCGCTCTTTCACCGGGTTTCCGTTATCACAGACATATATTCTGAGCACTTTTCCTTTGCGCTTAACCCCGAGACGGATATAACCCTCAGTGGAAATAGCTTCAACAGCATTGGAAACCAGGTTATTAAGAATTGCCAACAGGGGGTAAATCTGCTCAATTTCCAGGTCTTCTTCAATACTCAGGTTAAACTGGACCATTTTCTCCAGGTTCTGACTGTAACTTCGGTTAGTTTTTATGACCAGGTCTATTAGATCGGAAAGCTTCATAACCGGTTTTTCTTTTCTGATCTTAAGAACTTCTCCGAGTCCGGCCAGGATACGTACAGTATCCTTTTTAACCTCATGAACTTCTTCGGCCACCTCCAGAGCGGCCCTTTCCATAGAGCGATCGGCCAATTTCAATTCCTTTAACTGCTTGTGTAAATTATAGCTCTTTGCCATTATGTTTTCTATATTTTCCATTGATTTTTGCATGTAAAAAAGCTCATCGTAGAGCTCGGAGGCTACGATCAGCATTTTTTCATAGCTTGCTTTTTGCTGTTCATCGAGAACCATTGTTTTCTGGAACTGGCTGATATTGACCAGGCTGGTTACTAGAAACACCTGAACGGAAGACATCAGAATTAAAATAATGATATTGTCTATGACTACAATTTCCTGATAAGGGACTCTGACCAGGGCTTCGACAAAGTTCGATACCGTCACCGCACCACCTAGGTAAAGAATCAGGGGCACAGAAAATTTACGCGCCCCTTCCCTTATTCCACCAATTTTAAGAATAATCGACAACAGTAGGAAATAAACTACCCCTGAATACTGGTGGGCCATCATAAAAGTAAAGTAGTCGCGAGGCAACCAGAAGAAGTAATCCAAACCCACTCTTAAAAGCAGGGTTGACACTGCTACAAGAATTGCAGTGGGGATAATTAATAGATGATTAAGGCTGAGAATAGCATAAACAAAAACTACCGTGCCAATTGAAAAGCGAAACGGCCCGATGTCTGTTACAATAAAAAGTTCTGTGGCAATTACGGTAACCGTAACAACAAGAATAACCTTTTTATTGAGGGGTTTGAGCAGATACTCCGATACCCTGTTCCTGGCCCTCCTCATACAGGCGGTAGCCCATGTCAAAAGCCTGTTGATTAAGCTCACCACTTCCCTTGGGCGCCATCTTGAAAACACTTTCCCTGAATATATCTCGATCAACAAGCCCTGTCGCCGCATTAATTACACCAAGGGCCAGCATATTGGCAACAACTTCACGGCCAATTTTTTCTTTTGCGGTACGCGTTATCGGATATGGCTGTATTTTGTATTCGTCACTGATTGAACCGCTGACAAATGTCGAATCTACGATGATAGTACATCCAGGTTCTACCTTGGGAAGGTACTTATTAAACGAAGCCTGGTTCATACAAAGCAGGACGGTGGGTTTGGTCACTTTGGGGTATTCGATAGTATCTATATCAATGATTACCCCGGCCATGCTGGCGCCACCTCTGGCTTCAGGGCCGTATGATTGTGTCTGGACTACATTTTTGTTATCATTAACTGCCGCTTCAGCCAGCACGATTGCTGCAAGGATCAAACCCTGGCCCCCGGCGCCGGTCAGCAATATTTCCTGCCTGTTACCCAAAGGAATACCCCCTGTTTTAGCTGATTTCCTTACCGATTGAACGGTAATACTCATCGGCAAATTCCGGAGCATCAATAGAGAAAAGGACGCCCGTAATGGTTTTATCCACCAGATCCGCTTCTTCCATGTTAGCAGCACGTTCAACTGAAATGCTGCTATCTTTCATATCGCGGAGC
>PWUG01000355.1 GCA_003562605.1 Syntrophomonadaceae bacterium
GAACCTAAGATTAATGGAGAGGTGGAAGCAAAGATTATTGCTCTTAGGACTGACTCAAAATAATTTTCCCAATTAAAGCTTAATTACAACATATGAGAGTAGGTGGAAAAGTCAACAAACACTTTCCCTGATGCAATTAAACACCTTTATTTGTGGGCTTTATTCCACTTTAGCTTGTAACTAAAGTGCATTTGACAGGAGGAGATTAATATGTTAGAATTACGCCAATAGGAGGTGTAATTCTAACATGACTCCCCCCGTCCACTATCAGGCAGAAAACCTGCGCAAACTGCTGCTAAAGCAGCGTATAGCGACCCTTGAGGAGCTCAAAGAAGCCCTGGGTACTGGTACTGACCTCACCGTTTTGCGTAAGCTTAAAGAGCTTTCCTATTACAGCAGCTATTCCCACCGGGGTCGCTACTATACCCTGGAGGAAATTGCCCGCTTCGATGAACTGGGGCTGTGGTCTTTTGGTTCAGTTCGTTTCTCCAAGCATGGGACCCTGATCCGGAGCGTCGAAATTCTGGTAGAAACCTCTGAAGCCGGGTATTTTACACACGAGCTGGAAAGCATACTGAAGGTAAGCGTCAAAGACGCCTTGCGTAAGCTTTATGAGGAAAATCGCCTGCACCGGGAAAAAGTCGCTAATCGCTGGCTATACTGCTCAAAAGACCCACACCGCCGGCAAAAACAGCTTAAGTACCGGGCTGACGAAGAAGGAGAGCTGGAGACGGGTGTCTTCCCCGATGAATTAAAAGCGGCGATAGTACTTTTCTTCAGTCTACTGGACGAAAGGAAAAGGCGGTTATATGCCGGCCTGGAATCCTTAAAATGGGGCCACGGCGGCGACCGCAGAATTGCCAACCTTTTAGGCCTGGACGAAAAAACCGTTGCCCGGGGGCGAAGGGAGCTTTTATACCAAGACCTGGACCATGACGGAGTCCGCAAACCGGGCGGCGGCCGCAGGCCGCTAAAAAAGGGGCTCCAGAAATAATCGCTCGCATCGAAGAGCTTTTAGAATATGAAACGGCGGGAGATCCCGTAAGCGGCTTAAAATGGACTCGCAAAACTACTGAAAAGATTGCTGCAGAGCTGCAAAAATTAAATATTCAGGTCAGCCCGAATACTGTAGCTAAACTATTAAAAGAGATGGGCTTTTCGCTGCGGGTCAACCAGAAGAAAAATTCCGTTTCATCTGTTTCACCACAAATTCGTGATGAGCAGTTTGTCTATATCGCCGGGATGCGGGAAAGTTTTGCTTCCCGGGGCGCTATGGTGATTAGCGTTGATACCAAGAAAAAGGAGCTGATAGGCTGTTTCAAAAATGAAGGCCGGGCCTGGTCGTGCAAGCCGGTTTTGGTTAACGACCATGATTTTCGTTCCTACGCTGATGGCATCGCAATTCCTTATGGTATTTATGATCTACAAGCCAACCGGGGTTCGGTAGTTATCGGAACCTCCATTGATACACCATGGTTCGCCACCGATTGCCTGGCCCTGTGGTACGCTGAAGAGGGGCAGAAACGCTATCCCGATACAACCGAATTGCTTATCTTGGCCGATGGCGGCGGCAGCAACAGGGTGGGCAGTTACGTATGGAAATATGGCCTGCAGACCAAGTTATGCAACCAGTTCGGCATTAGCGTTACGGTTTGTCATTACCCGCCAGGGGCTTCCAAGTGGAACCCCATCGAACACCGCTTATTCAGCGCGATCAGCAAAAACTGGGCGGGACGGCCTTTGGAAAGCTATGAAACCATACTCAATTATATTCATACCACCACGACAAAAACCGGCCTTGAAGTGACAGCGTATCTCCTTGAGACAGACTATGAAAAGGGCATGAAAATTTCAGAAGAACAGAAAGAAAAGATCATAACCGTACCGCACAGTGTTCAGCCAAAAAGAAACTATAACCTGCATCCGGAGCAAAGCGGAGTCTTTGGGTTAGGTGAGGTCAGTTGTCAAAGAACAAAAGAACAAGATAGCAATTTATTAACAATGCAAAAACCGGAAGTTATTTTTGCGTGAATCCTAAGGTGAAATCAAAATCGGCTGCACCACCAATAAGATCGTTCTTCAAGGCAAAGCGGCCATTATCCTGATCAAAATAGCCAATACCATGTTGTAAGCCATTTTTCTCTTCTTGCGGCTCATACTCCACCTCTACGCCATCGTCTATGAATTGCTGGATCAGTAGCATGGCCTCGGTTCCTTCGCTGATGTCCAGATAATTATTTTGCACCCATAGCTTCTGCAAGTTTGTTAAATTAGATAAGGGGTTGATATCGGCAATCAGGTTGTTATTGATTAGAAGCTCTTGCAAATTCACAAGGTCTCTGAGCGGTTCTAAGTCTTCAACCTGGTTGTATGCGAAGTGAACTTTCTCCAAGTTCAGCATGTCTGATAGTGGTTCTATATTGCTGATCTGATTATAACTAAAGTTAAGGAAGCGCAAATTCACCAGGTCATTTAGAGAACCTATATCCTCGACCTGGTTGCTACTAAAGTCAAGCCAATCCAAGTTCACCATGTCTGATAGCGGTTCAACCTCCTCGACCTGGTTGCCACCAATATGAATCCGCTCCAGATTCACCAGGTTTTCCAACGGTTCCAAATTTTCGACCTGGTTCCCCCAAAATATAAGTCGCTCCAAGTTGAGCAAGCCAGATAGTGGTTCAACATCCTCGACCTGGTTGCTACTAAAGTCAAGCAATTTTAGATTTGTCATGTTTACTAATGTACCAATATCGCTAACCTCGTTTTCCCAGAATGCAAGCTCCTCCAAGTTTGTCAGGTTAGCCAAAACATTAATATCATTAACCTGATTTCCTGGGAACCTCAGCTCAATAAGATTTGTCAAATCCTGCAGGTACGTGATATCGCTAATCTGGTTATAGCCGATCCAAAGCTCTTCTAAATTTGTGAGATTTGCAAGTGGCTCTATGTTGCTAACTTGGTTACCGTGAAAGAATAACCCCTGCAAGCTATCAAGGTCGGCAAGAGGACTGATATCTTCGACCTGGTTGCCAGCAAAGTGTAGGAACTCTAAATTAGTCAGATTTTCTAACGGGGTGATGTCGATGACCTGATTGGCCGCAAAAGCAAGGACTTCCAGATTTGTCAGGTTAGATAGCGGGCCTATGTCACTTAGCTGATTGGCCGGAAATTCTAATATAGTTAAACTTGTCAAGTTCTCCAGTGGCTCAAGATTGCTAACCTCGTTTTGCCAGAATGCAAGTTCCTCCAGGTTCACTGCGTATTCCAGTCCTGTTAAGTCTTCGATGCCCTTTTGACTGGCATTTAAAGTAATAATACTCTCCATGTCAGCTTCGGTAATATCGCCTTCCGGCTTGTTGAGTTCGTCTCTTATGGCCTGTTCCAGATTGGGATCGGGAATAAGTCCTGTGTCTGAATCAGACTTAAAATACGCCGTGGCCAACTTATCATCGTCCATGGTCACGGTGATTTCTGAGGCCGTATGTTCCATCCCGTTAACCACCCACTTTTCGAACGCCCAATCTTCACCAGAAGATGCTTCCAACTTTACCTCAACACCTGCATCGTATTCTTCTGTATAAGGTAGACCAACTTCTTCTTCATCAATAAATATTGTACCTTCACCTTCTTTTGAAACTTCAAGAGAATATGCCTCAAGTATTTCTTCACGGCTGATGGTAATGGTATACTGTTTTGTGGTTTCTTCATCCTCAGCGACGACTTCAATTTCTGTGACGGTGTCTGTTCCCGGATCGCCCAATGCTACCGGCTCAGCAGCCCCACTATCCGCAGCCTGTCCGTCAATCGATAGCGAGGCATTGTCGTCAGCCAAGACAGCAGTTACCTCTACCTCATCTATATCGTGGGCAACATTAACGCTGTACTCCGTTGTGCCAGGATCAAAGACGGGTATTAATTCACCGGGGTCTACCTCCAAATGTGATAATGATGCATCATCGGAAAGTTCCTCGTCCGGCTTCCACTGCATCCATTCTTCGATATCGGCTTTGTTGTGATCGGTAAAGCGAGGACCAATGCGTATATCAGTTCCTGGGTCTTGCGCAGCATGCACTGCTAAAATCTGAGTCGGTAAATATTCGTCAATATAACCAACAGGCGAACCGCTGCTTCCAGAATACGTATAGGCATTGTATGCAAGTAGACGGTCATCTACATCAAACACTTCAGAGGCCCCTGCGCTCCACCACATATCAATTGTTTCAAAATCCCAAAAGGGGACTTCTGAAGGATATCCAAGTATTTCTATGGTTTCAGGTTCGTAATGGAAAACCAACGGCATAAAAGTGGAGATTCCTTCAAACGGTTCTTCTAAATAAACAGCAGCGTAATCATAAGCAAACTCCTCTAACTGATCGGTGGCAGCAATATAATTCGGGTTAATTTGGACATCAACTGCTCCTTTGGTGTCGTATGGTCTTTCATATTTTTCTTTTGTATCACACCAAGCTTGCCCGGGCGAAAAATTTAGCTCTGTTATATAATCATCTTCAGAGCGGGAATAAACGTTGTGAGCATTGGTTAATACCACATGGGGGGAAACCAGAAATCCGCTACCTCTACCCGAAGCAAAGGGGAACTGGGTTTCTACAAATCCAGCCGTATTAAAAGGGTATTGAGTGCTCATTTCAATGGGTATCCAAGATAGATTATCTAACGGATCAAATAAGGGCTGAATTTGATGAAGGATTTCCAAATCTAACAAATCGCTATCTATAGTTTTCATAGTCCCTGGGAGATTCAAACTGGGATGTGAAGGATCTAACGTATAACCTTCATTTGTGTCTGGAGTTTGCTCTACCCACTCGCTAGAAGCTTCGTATAATGCCTCGGCTTCCGAAGCGCTAAGCTTACGATACTCAGGGGCCTTAAGGACTATATAAAGATCTCCGGTTTCTTCAATTTCATATTCCTTCCACTTGTGGAATACGTTATCGATTATTTGTAGCACTATACGATACGGTATAGATTCATCCAGCTCCTCCGGGCAGTCGACGATATAAGAACTATCCCTTAAAGTATCAATGCCGATATCTTGATAAAGGTGTTCCTGCCTGCAAAAACTGTTTTCCTCTCCGAAAACCTCTCCTGGTAAAGCATATACAACTGATACGGCCAACATACAGACGAGGAGATAGCGAAACAAGTAGAACATGTTTCTTGGTTTCATGATCAAAAGCTCCTTTCAGATAATTTGCTAACATAAAGCAATGCCAAAGGTGCCTTCCTTCGTTAGTTTAGATGAACATAACCCTCTTTTTCTCCAATCCAGGAAGCCCCTGCTCCCCAAGCTTCAAAAATCGCCTTGGTCTTTTAACACAGGTTTTCCCCCACCCGATTCTAGTTTCTTTCCCTGCAACGGTTAAGACTCTTAACTTTTGGATCCTCTTTAAAGATCCCTAATGAGCACCAAAAACCGGTCCTGTAGAAAACCTTTCGCAATGATTTATTTTTTCTACCGATGCCTCATCGGGGCTACAAATACAGATTCATTTCAGGAAAGAGACAGAATATTTTCCTCATCTTGAGACTCGGTTTTGGTTGTTCCCCCAAACACAGGATGAAGTGTGACACGATATTCATATCTTGAAAAATCAAAACCACTTTCCACTATTTCTGAATGGTAATGGTTTGGGTAGATCCATTCCATTCCACATCCGCATCAAAAGATTCGCTGATAATTCTGATGGGAACAAAAGATCGATCACCCTCGATGAAAGGGGGGGCTTCTAGCTCTTTAACATTCTCATTGTGGTAGACTTTTCGAGATTGAATGAAAAGTAGAACATAGTCAATTCTTTTTTCCTGAGCGCCACTCAAAATCACCGTCTGATAGCCATCTAAATCCGGAATATAATCTACCTGTGCCCCTAAAGCCTCGGATACAAATCGTAACGGGACAAAAGTACGCCCGTTTCTGATAACAGGGGGTGCGTCCATTTCGATAGGGACTCCGTTTATGGTGGCGTTGGGATTATTGATCTGGATCTTAATTCGCCGGTTTTCAAAAAGCGCCGGCGGAACATGGTTCTCATAATCATGACCGGGAATGTTAGGGTAACTCCATTGACCTGGGTAGTTGATTTCCGGCCTCGTATCATCTAAAACCGGATCTGGTGGCATTTCAGAATATTCCTCTTCTTCCTGCGATTCTCTTTCTTTCCATTGGTACATATTAATTATAATAGTAAGTTCATGATCTACGCCATCATACATATAGATTCTAGTGGAAATCATATCACGCTCACTACTCTTGGAGGGTACTCTTAAAAAAGTATCAAACAAATGTGTCTCTCCGCTACTTGAGAATGTATGTGCACATTGCTGGTGACTCGAGCGCCATTGATCCGTAATTCTAAAACGTCCGTAATTATGGCTGTTTAACGTTGCAGCACCGGAAATACCGGCCCCTCCGGTAGGAAGTATGGGATATACATCGAATGTAATAAACTGCTGTTTAATAGTGCGATCACCCATCTTTAAATCTTTATTGGTAATGTTAACGTCTTTAATATCCAAGCCTTTCATTGTGTAATCAAAAGTCCAGCTGCCGTGGCGGATAGTTGCACTATCGGTTAATGTATCAGATGGCTTTTCTTCTTTGTCTTTCATGAGAAAATCGGCAAATTCTTTAAGTCTGGGAGTTGCTTTGCCTTCCGCATAATAGGACAGTATTTCGGAGGGACGTACGCTAAACCCAAACCAGCCGCGCATTCGGGAAAGATCGGGTGGATATTTCCGAGCTTCAGGTATTTGCAGTGCATTCACTTCTACACGATTCACCATTAAATCCCACCATTTTTTCAGTTCTTCATTGGTGGCACCTTCCTCTGCAACTTTCTCCAGTTTCGTAAGCGGTGCCAAAGCCGTACCGGCAATGTATTGCATATATTCAACATTTCTTTCATCATACAACGGGTCTCCCGCATTTGGATTCATATGATCTGCGTTTAGATACTCTATAACATGGATGTTTTCGTGCCACATTGTTTCCTGCAGAGATACCTTATTGTAATTAGACGCATCCCTGATGTTGTTGGTCATACAAATGGTTATCCTGGGTTGCATTGTTATGGCATCAACCTGATAATACTCGAACTCTGCATTAAAACTTTGCTTAGATGAACTGTGCCGAACATCAACTCGATCCAGGGCATCGAAAAAAATCTGCTGATCTCCTAATGAAATAGCTTGGTTAAAATGATATCCTTCATATCTATTAATGTAAGACAGCACCATACTCTTTGTGATAACATGTAATGAATCATTCTGTAAGTCAATTGAAGGATTGGCAAACACTGAAGATATCCAGGATAAAAACAGTATACCGGCTAGGGTTATTAAACCCGTTTTTTTCATTAAAAATCAACTCCATTCTCAGGCAGAACTTGTAAGTAATTCTAAAACCTTAGCCACCCGCGGGGAGAGGTTCTTTTTTTGCTCCACCCGTCTATCGTCGTGTATAGCATAACAGATTCCTGCCTTTATCTATATAAAACAACGCCTGCCACTGCTTATCCTTAAAGGTCCTCAACAAATCTTCCTTTTTCTGGCCATCCGGCAGCGCATTGTATTCACTTTTGATGAGAGCTATTTCTTCAGATAGTTCCCGGAGTTCTTTCTCCAACTGTTCAAGGTCCTCTCTCATCATCTACTCCTAGCCTTTCTTCAAAAAGCTCTGATTTGCCACCGGGGTTACCAACTCTGTGTTTATAAAAAAAGCATTGTAGGTTCCTTCCCCTAAACCTGGACAGGCCCTTCTAAAGTCCCTATTGCCAAAGGGTTCGATAAGTCTTTCATCTTTAACGGCCTCAACAATCGCTGTATACACTTTGTTTTTGCTCATGGCACTCTCTTGCTTACTCCACATACGCCCTCCCTTCATCCTTAATATCCCGCAGTCTGGCCGTTCCGTTACCTGTTACCCTAGTCAGCCCGTCCAGTGAGGTAAATGGCCTTAGGTTAATGATCTCCTGCAGCTCCTCCAGGGAGGCGATTGATATTTATTCTTCCATTCATAATAGGCTCTATAGGCTCAAACTTCTGTCGTATATCGTTACTTTTACCATTTCGACC
>PWUG01000314.1 GCA_003562605.1 Syntrophomonadaceae bacterium
ATGGAAATTGGATATACCGACTCCTACGTGATTTTTGACGACTGTTTCGTGCCCTGGGAGAGAGTCTTCACCTGCGGTGAGACCGACCACGGCGGTGTGGCTGCCCTGCTGTTCGCCCTTTTTCACCGCCACTCCTACTCCGGCTGCAAACCGGCCATGCTTGATTACGTAATCGGTCTGGCCGCCCTGGCAGCGGAGATTAACGGGATCGAGAAAGCTCCACATGTCCGGGAGATGCTTTCAGAGCTGATCATGGTAGGCGAACTGGGTTATGCTGCCGGATACACGGCATCCGCCCTGGGCAAGCCCGAAGTATATATACCGGGGATGGGTTTTTTACCTTACGGTCCCGGCAGCTGCATACCTCATTCCATTTATTCCAATGTGGGCCGCTGTTTAACCGGCGAGGCCGTATTCCACGAGCAGGAGATTCTTTCCAACATTGCCGGGGGTATGCCCGCAACTTTCCCTTACGAGAAAGATCTGGCCAATCCCGAAACTAAGGAGCTGCTTGAAAAGTACCTGAAGCGAAACCCTGATATCCCTATCGAGGAGCAGATCAAGTTTTGGCTTAGCTTTGTCGACTTTGCCCTTTCCGGTTCTTCCGGCACCATGGTTTATGGCGCCTATCACGGGGGTGGTTCGCCAATCATGGAGCAGATCGCCATCACATCCCAGTATGATATTGAGTCGAAGAAGGAGATAGTAAGGAAGCTGGCCGGAATGAAGCCAAAAAAAGGATGATTGCTTAAATATTTGGCAGCCTGCTTTGCCCGGGCTGAAGAGAGGAGCTGCTTGGATGGAGCATTATGAAAAGTTAGGTGTTTTCTATCTGGGGCGCCCTTACGATCTGGCGGAAAGAAAGCCGGGTGAAGGGCTGCTGCTTTATAACTCCAAGGATTTGGTTACCCACGGGGTCTGTGTAGGGATGACCGGCAGTGGTAAAACCGGCCTTTGTATCGGCCTTCTCGAGGAAGCGGCCCTGGATAATATCCCGGCGATTATTATCGATCCTAAGGGCGATCTGACAAACATGCTTCTCACTTTCCCCGCACTGCGGCCGGAAGATTTCAGGCCGTGGATTAATGAGGACGATGCCCGTAAAAAAGGGCTTGCCCCTGATGATTTTGCCGCCCAGCAGGCCGAACTATGGCGCAAAGGTCTGGCTTCATGGCACCAGGACGGAGAGCGGATCCGGTTCCTGAAAGATTCCGCCGAGTTCGTGATCTATACCCCGGGAAGCACCGCCGGTATTCCGGTTTCCATTCTTGATTCTTTCGCCGCACCACCACTGGCAATTATCGAAGACCTTGAACTGCTGCAGGACCGCGTCAGCGGCACGGCAGGCAGCCTGCTTGGATTAATCGGCATCAGCGCCGATCCTATCAACAGCCGCGAACACATCCTTATTTCAACTATCCTTTCCAATGCCTGGCAGCAGGGGCGCGATCTTGACCTGGCCGGGCTAATCCAGCAGATTCAGAACCCACCTTTTAGCCAGGTTGGGGTTATGAACTTAGAATCGTTCTTTTCTTCCAAGGATAGGTTTACTTTAAGCACCCAGCTGAACAATTTACTTGCCTCACCGAGTTTTGCCGGTTGGCTGCAGGGAGAGTCTCTAGATATCGACAGCATGCTGCACACTCCGGCCGGTAAGCCGAAAATGTCGATTTTCTCCATCGCTCATTTGGGAGATAATGAGCGCATGTTTTTTGTATCGCTACTTTTAAACCAGGTTTTAAGCTGGACCCGTTCACAGTCGGGCACCACCAGCCTGCGGGCTCTGCTCTACATGGATGAGATTTTCGGGTTTTTCCCGCCGGTGGCTAATCCTCCGTCTAAGGGGCCGCTTCTGACCTTGCTCAAGCAGGCCCGCGCTTTCGGGCTCGGCATTATGCTGACAACTCAGAATCCGGTCGACCTGGATTATAAAGGGCTTGCCAACACCGGTACCTGGTTTGTCGGACGACTGCAGACAGAACGCGATAAAGCCAGACTTATTGACGGACTGGCCGGTACAACAGCCGCCCAGGGGATAAAATTTGACCGTAAAACGATGGAGCAGACCATCTCAGGATTGGGGCAGCGGGTTTTCCTGATGAATAATGTTCACCAGGATGCCCCTGTGATTTTTGAAACCAGATGGTGCATGTCATACCTGCGCGGTCCCCTGACGCGTAACCAGATTAAAGCTCTGATGGATCCGGAAAGAGGCCGTCTGGCCGGGCAGGCCGCAGCGACACCCGTTCCAAGGGCGGAACAGACTACACATGCAACAGCCGCTGCGCCACAAACCCCTGCAGCAGCAGTACCGCAGGCGGCACCCGATACCGGTATGCCTGTTTTGCCCCCGAGCATAAAACAGGTTTTTGTGCCTGTCCGGGGCCGGACAGGCCAGGGCGAAGCAATTGTCTATCGTCCGATGGTCATGGGCAGCACCCAACTCAGTTTTATAAACAACCGCCTTAACCTGCGTAAAAGCAGGGAGCTACTGCTGGCCACAGAGGTAACAGATGATGCCTTCCCCGTTGACTGGGGCCGGGCTGAAGAGCTTCCGATCGATATCTCCGACCTTGAATCAAGCCCGGTCAGCGGAGCCCTATTTGAAGAGCTGCCCGCAGCAGCAGCAGATACGAGGAACCACACCAAATGGTCGCGTGAATTTGTAGACTGGCTTTACCGGAATCAGCTGCTCGTTTTAATGCAGAGCAAGAGGTTCGAACAGGTCTCCGAACCGGGCGAATCAGAGCGTGACTTCAGAGTGAGGCTCCAGCAGAGCGCCCGGGAGCAGCGCGATCAGGCCATGGAGAAACTGCGCCAGAAATACAGCTCGCGCATTGCCACACTTGAGGACAGGGTTCGCCGCGCCGAACAGGCTGTGCATAGGACTCAGGACCAGGCCAAACAGCATAAAATGCAGACAGCGATTTCTGTCGGTTCGACAATTCTTGGTTCATTCCTTGGTCGTTCACCGGTAAATGCCACAACACTGGGTCGGGCCACCACGGCTGCCAGGGGCGCCGGCAGGGCGATGAAAGGCCAGGAAGATGTTAAAAGAGCGGCTGAAACACTTGAGGTGCAGCGTCAGCGGCTGCAGGAGATGGAAGAAGAGTTCAAACGGGAAACAGACCTGCTCAGCGAAGCGATGAATCCGCTAAACGAAGAACTCGAGCAGTTTACAGTCAAGCCATTAAAAAAAGATATTCATTTGAAGTTGTTTGCCTTAGGTTGGTTGCCCTACCGCAGGACCGCAACAGGTATTGCCGAACCGGCCTGGCAGTAAGCCATATTATTCAGTGACCATCTTGCGACCCACCCTGCCTGTTAAAACCACGGGATCATATACCGGGGAAAAGGGTGGGGCATAGGCAAGATCGAGCTGATAAATTTGGTCGATGGTCATTTTTGCCGTGATAGCCGTGGCGTAAACGTCGATTCTTTTTACGCTGTCAACGGGTCCGGCCAGTTGGGCGCCTAAAAGGCGGCCTCCTTTTTTTTCAGCAATTATTATAGCTGTAAGAGGGTTTCCACCGGGGTAGTAATGGACTCTGCTTCGTGCTGTGACCGAATATTTAAAGGCGTCAAATCCATGTTCTTCAGCTTCAGACAGTGTCAGCCCGGTTCGGGCCAGCCCCAGGTTGCAAAACCTGGTGATGGCAGTGCCTAAAATACCGGGAAATATTTCCTTCCCACCGCATATATTGATGCCGGCGACTACTCCTTCCTTGTTCGCTTTCAGGGCCAGGGCTACGTAAAGCGGTTGGCCGGTGATAATATCTCTTGTTGCGGCACAGTCTCCGGCGGCAAATATATTCGGGAAGTTTGTCTGCATTTGTTCGTTGACCCTGATGGCGCCTTTAACGGCGGTTTCAATTCCGCAGTTTTTGGCTAAATCACTGTTTGGTTCGACTCCCGTGGCAACAATGACTAAATCATAAATAAATTTTTCCCGGGTGGTATGAACCTCAACAGTATCATTTTGCCCGGTGATCCGGCATACGGGATGGTCCAGGTTTAAGATGATCCCTTCCTTTTCCATCTCGGACTTAACTAGATCAGAAATCTCTGTTTCGTAAGTCCGGGATAAGTCAGCACGGCGATGGATTAAGTGGGTTTCCAAACCCCTTTCTTTAAGAGTTTCAAGCATTTCAATAGCGATATACCCTCCGCCGATTACAGCACATTTTTTAGGTTTTTCGGTTTCGATGAAACTGCGTATAATATCTGCGTCATTTAAAGTATTTGCAGTGCAGATTCGCTGTGAAGGTGTATATTCGATCCCTGATTTTTTTGGACGGGCACCAGTTGCAATAACCAGGCTGTCGTAGTCTTCAGTGATTGCGCCGTCCGGTGTATTCACGCTGACTGTTTTTCCCTGCGGGTCTATTGCAGTTACCTCGTGTTCCAACCTCAGGTCAAGTTTCCGTTTATTGATCGCTTCCTCCGGAGTAAGGGTGATCAAATTTTCCAGGTGGGGGACTAAACCCTGGACATAGTAGGGGATTCCACAGGCTCCGTACGAAATGTAACGGCCCTTTTCGAAAACGACCACATCCCATTCCGGCTTCTGTCTTTTAACCTGGCTGGCTGCGCTCATTCCGGCAGCATTGCCTCCGATTATCACAACTTTTTTCATTGTCATCTATCCTCCATAATCCAGGATTCGGTTATTATCAATTTATCACCGATAATATCGATGCCTCCCCGGCTTATAACTCTGCTTGTCAAAAGTGTATGCTTTTTAATTCAATTTTTTGCTGTCTAAACCCTTTCAAGAAACGTTTTACGGTGAAGAGTGGTATGAAAGCGAGCCTGATTTTCACCGCGGATACGGTTGAATAGGATCATGATAGGATGATGTTTTCGATCAAATCTCGAGTGAATCGATCGGTTTACGTGAACCGGGTGGAATGCATTCTCCAGCTTCATTTACATCGATGCAAACCTCCGCTTCCCTGCCTGATCTTGCGTACAACGGGGCTGCGATAATCGTTACGAAAGAGCCAGCGATGTAAGCGGTGGGAATAGAGAAGGCCCTTGAGAGCCAGCCAAACGAAGGCTGGCCAAGAGCACCACCGGCATCGGCGAAAAATGAGTCTACAGACAAAACAGTAGCACGGTGTTTCGAGGGGATGTGTGCGTTTATGTACCCCTGGCTAATCGGGCCGATTACACCCATCAAAATACCAATTAGGAACATTGTAATCACCAATGAGACAAAGCCGGTTATACTGCCCTCGGCCGGGGCAAAAAGGCCGGAAAGACCCGCGATGCATGCTAAAACCGAGAAGACAGCAGCGCCGGTGGCCAGAACCCGCGGGGCGCTCGCTCCCCAGCGGCTGCGAGTCACCAGGTTGACGCAGAGGTTGCCAATCATGCTTGATAGCCCGAACATGGCGGCAAAAGCTCCTGAAACCCAAATAAGGTCCGGACGTCCGAGCAGGTTTAGAATATAGGGTTGTGCTGCGTAGAAGAAATACATGAAGAAAGAACCCTGCGCTGCCGAGGCAAGCAGCAGTGGTCGCACTACGGGGTTGCGCCAGCCGAAACGCATACCGGCATTGAAGATAACACGGGTCTCCGCAGCAAAGTGTGACACCTGCAGTGGACGCGGATTGAACCCGATGTCGTGCATGAGCATAAAAGTTGCTGTGAAGGCGATTACGAGGATTGCAGATCTTACCATGTAGGGTAACGCGAGATCGACCTGGCCGAGCAATCCTCCGGCTATAGTACCGGTAAGCATTGCAATACCGAAGACAAATCCGCCCCGGGCGAAGACCGCGTCTTTGCGGCCCTCGTGTCCTAAGGCATCAAGTGCATCGACAAGCCAGGCGTCGACCGCGCCTGTCTGAAAAGTATAACCCAGCCCAAGCAGGATTGACCCGGCAGAAAAGCCGAGAATACCCCAGCCGAAGGATGCAGAAGCAAGATAGAGTAGTGTTGACACGGTTAATGTAACGATCCCGAATAGGAAAGATATCTTTCTACCAACGGTATCGGCGATCACACCGGTAGGAATTTCGAAAAGGACCTGGCCGACGCTGTATAAGCTGTTAACGAGCATGATCTCGAAGATGTCCAGGCCGGCTTCGAGCAGGAAAAGAGTGTTGACGCCCCAGATAAGAGCAGTGGCAAGAGTGAATAGGCCGCTCGTGGTGAGATAGGTCCGTATAACGCGGGCAGCTGTTTCTTCCGGTCTTTTTAATCCACTAGGTCCCATGATTTTCTATGCCGCTCCCTCCATCATGCCCTATCGTCCCCGCATGTCGTGTCACCGATGAACTGCCGGTTGATTAAGTCCGGGCATAAGTTTTCGCTGCGTAATTGCAACTCTGTGTAATTGCAACTCTTGCAATTTTTATGAAATTATGTATAATGGTATCATTATATCCAGTCAATTGTAAATAAAAAGAAAAGGTAATCCTAATTTCAGGGTGAAAAGGGCACAGGGACTTATGAAAATAATACCGAAGGGTTTTTTTATTGCTTTTGTATTGATACTGATATTTAGTTCCCCGGTAATTGCAGGCGAGGAGCGCACAGTTCTTACCCGCGAGGAATTTGATAACTGGCCGAATCTTCCCGAATATACAATTTTTAACCCTTTTCCGTATAAGGGCTCAAACTGCACCTGGTTTGCTCACGGACGAATGATGCAGTTGGGATATTGCAAATATGCCCTGGACAGTATGCGTTCTAATGCCAATTCCTGGGCTGATGCTGCGTCAAGGGGTGCTGAAGTGACAGATAAGCCCCAGATTGCCTCGATAGCATACTGGGACAGCTATGCATTTTATAACAGCGCCCTGGGTCATGTTGGTGTGGTTGAAATGGTCAGGGAAGACGGTTCAATACTGGTTTCTGATTCAAGCAGCAGCGGCAGGCCTTACCACACAAGGCTTATATACCCGAGTGACAATCTCTGGCCAACGGCGTTCATTATTGTGCCACAAGGTCCCGAGCGCTCAGCTATTTTTTCCCCGGGGCAACAGGTCCGCACAACTGCCGGCAGTTTAAACTTTCGCCTGGAAGGAGTTGACCAGCCATCTGTGCTGCTGCCTAAAGATACTATTGCCGAGGTAAAGGAACATCTCAGCAGCGGTATCTTTGCTTCTCAGCCTGGAAGCAGAACAAACTACTTCTACTGGCGGTATGCTGCAGTAAATGTAGATGACGAGATCAAGCATGGTTGGTTGGCGGAAAAATACCTGGAAGCTGCAGCTGATGGCGGTACTATTCCGGATCCAAACCCTGACCCGGAGCCCGAATCCGATCCTGACCCGGAGCCCGAATCCGATCCTGAGCCTGAACCCGATCCTGAGCCTGAACCTGAAACCGATCCTGAGTCTGAACCTGAACCCAAACCAGATCAGGAAATGGAATCCGTACCGGATTCAGGGTTTAAGCCTGGCGATGTAAGTGGTAATGGAATGGTTAACGTACAGGATGTAGTACTGGCCATGCAGCATATATTAAATTCAATTGTACTTAACGAGAATCAGATTAAAGCGGCCGATATGAATGGCGACAGTGTAGTTGATGTTCGGGACGTGGTTTTAATCATGCAATATGCCCTTGGGTTTTTCGAGCCAGTCGATTTATAGCGGCTGCCAGCAGATCTAAAACCCGCGGGTCTGACCCCTCCAGGGCGGCTCCAGGCCTTCCTGATATTCTTCCACGCCGGGGCCACCCAGGTTTCGAAGGCGCCAAAGACCATAAATATAACTAAGAACCAAAACAAGAATGGTGACCGGCCAGCCCAGCAGGGTATTGGCCCAGGCCAGCCTGGCAGCATCACCACCTTGAAATAAAATGAACTGAATGGTAAGGCGCATCAGGAAGAATGCGGCCCATAAGATGGTTACTTCGCGGTAAGCAGGTTTGATGTCCCTGCGCCAAAACCAGTCCAATGGCCATCCGCGGGTTAAATGACTGGCCCAGGCAGCCATTGGCTTTCCTATGAGCAGGCTGGCCAACGCCAGTAAAAGCAGCAGGGCACTGCTGATGATGGCAGGGATAAAATAGCTGGCAGCGCTGCGGGTAAGGTAAGCTAAACCGGAGGCCAGGGCAACGCCCAGCAAACCGCCCA
>PWUG01000193.1 GCA_003562605.1 Syntrophomonadaceae bacterium
CAAACTGAGGGTTGAAACAGGTATTCCTTCGGAACATATAAAGGCGATTGCAGAAGAAGAGGATGCTACATTAATAGTTCTTGGTATGCGTGGAAAAGGTGGAGTTGAAGGTCTTGTCATAGGTAATACTGCAGAAACTTTAGCCAGAACATCCAAAAGGCCGGTGTTACTTGTTCCTGCTGGTAAATAAACTGAAAGCAGCAGTCAAATTAATAACAATAAATAACGGGGTGATTAAAAACAATGAGTGCACAGAAAGAGTACGAACTTGGTTTTTTTCATAAGTATTTAACTGTATGGGTAGCCTTATGTATCATAATCGGAATAGCACTTGGAGCTACTTTTCCCGGTGCCGCGCAATTTTTAAACTCACTGGCCATTGCCCAGGTTAACATTCCTGTTGCCATATTCCTTTTTGCCATGATGTATCCGATCATGGTTCAGATCGACTTCAGCGAGGTTGTTAATGCGGTCAAAGCTCCCAAAGCGGTGCTTTTAACTTTAATTATCAACTGGGGCGTCAAGCCATTTACCATGTTTTTCTTTGCCTGGCTCTTTATGCGGGTTATCTGGGCGCCGTTTATTGGTTACGAGTTGGCCGGCGAATATATTGCCGGGATGATCCTCCTGGGTATTGCCCCCTGTACGGCCATGGTCCTGGTCTGGAGCTACCTGGCCCGCGGTTTCATGGGCCTGACCCTGGTCCTGGTGGCCATTAACTCGTTGACCATGCTGGTGCTTTATGCACCCCTGGGCAACTTCCTGCTCGGTGTGGCCGATATGTATGTACCTTTTATGACCATTTTCCTGAGCGTTATGCTCTATGTAGGTGTCTCCCTTGCAGCCGGATATTTCAGCAGGGTCCGCCTGATTAAAACCCGCGGTATTGACTGGTACGAAAGGGTTTTTCTAAAGCATATGGGTACCATATCGATTATAGCGCTGCTGTTAACCCTGATTTTCCTATTCATGCTCCAGGGTGGAGTGATTCTGCAAGCGCCCCTGGTAGTTGGGATGATTGCAGTTCCTCTGATTATCCAGACTCTCGTTATTTTTATTATCGCCTATGTTTTGGCCAAGTTAATCGGTTTAACATACGAAGAAGCGGCTCCGGCTTCAATGATCGGTGCAAGCAACCACTTTGAGGTGGCTATCGCCACTGCTGTTACGGTTTTCGGCCTTACTTCGGGAGCGGCGCTTTCCACAGTGGTCGGGGTTTTGATTGAAGTGCCTGTAATGCTCTGGCTGGTTAGGATTTGTCTGAGGACACGTGATCGGTTCCCGGCCATGAAAAAGGTTTAGTAGGCAAGAGCAATGCATACTATAGTTTGCAAATAATTGATAATCACATTACGAAATGGGTGATTTAAACAGTGATGGTTAGCAATAAAACCAAAGTTCTGTTTCTCTGCACGGGTAATTCCGCCCGCAGTCAGATGGCTGAAGGGTTTTTGAAAGATATTGGTTCGGATCGTTTTGAAGTATCAAGTGCCGGTATTGCACCGGTTGGGGTTAACCCACTGGCAGTAAAGGTTATGAGTGAAGTGGGTATTGATATCACCAGGCAGACTTCTGATCCGATAAGTAAAGAGTTACTGGATGGAATTGATTTGCTGATCACACTTTGCGGTGATGCCAGGGAAAGTTGCCCTGTTGTTCCAACCAGGGTGGAAAAACGGCACTGGGCTTTAGAAGATCCTGCCAGGGCTGAGGGAACGGAACAGCAGAAATTAGAGAAATTCAGAGAAATAAGAGATCAAATTAAAAATGAAGTAGAGCAACTGATTTCTGAATAATCAAACTTTAGTACGCGGGGACGGAGGTAGTGTACCAAAAAATGCACTACCTCCGTTTTCTTGTACCAGATCGGGTACGATTGCAAATATTGCAGGGATTTATTATCTTAAAGCGGTAGTTGAATGTGTTATAATTGAGCAAGTTTAATCAATACCGATATTGCTACGAGGTGTGTTTTTTGTCATTAGCAAAAGCTGCTCTGGTAGTAAATCCCGTTTCAGCCAATGGATTGACCAGGAAACGTTGGCCTGAAATTGCCTCTGCTTTCGAAAAGGAAGGGCTTCCTTATGTCTACAGCTTTACCGAAGCGCCGGGGCATGCCACGGAGTTGACCCTTCGTTATTTGAAGGAAGGATACAAACTAGTTGTATCGGTTGGCGGCGACGGCACAGCCAATGAAGTGATAAACGGTTTTTTCACTGACAAAGAGGCAGCGCCCAGGGATAGAGCGTTTGGCTATATATCCACCGGAACCGGCGGTGACCTTGGTCGGACTATCGGCACGCCCAGGGGTATTCTTGAAGCCGTCCAACATCTGGTCAGGTGTCCACCACGCCCTGTGGATGTCGGAAGGGTTACCTTTATCAATAATTTTGGCAAAGAAGAGATTCGCTATTTTATAAACGTGGCCGGCCTGGGCCTCGACGGTGACATTGTAGACCGGGTCAACCGGACCAGCAAAGCACTCGGTGGTTTTTTTTCTTTTCTGTGGGGTACGGTCGTCAGCTTGCTCCTATATCAAAATCAAAATATGGCAATTACAGTCGATGATAAAATGGTGGTTGATGAACCGATTACTTTTGTGGCAATCGGTAATGGCTGTTATTTCGGTGGTGGAATGAAAGTTGCACCAAATGCACTGATGGATGATGGTTTTTTCGATATCATCATTCTGCAAAATCTGAGCAAAATAAAATTGTTGCTAAATCTGCACCGTGTTTACCGCGGGACACATCTTACTCACCCCCTGATAACAAGCCTGCAGGGCAGAAAAATAACAGTAAACTCAAAAGGCACAGCCCTGCTTAATCTTGACGGTGAACAGCCCGGAAGGGCGCCTGCTGAAATTGAACTGCTTCCTCAGGCCATAAACCTTAAAGGTTAGTGAATCTGTCTTGACAGAGCAAAGAGCAAGTTTTATGATTATTTGTAAGCTATTGTTAGAAAAGGAGGCGTTTAGCGCTTGCAGATAAAAGTTAAGCTGGAAAACGGGAAAGAAGCTCTATATCCTGAAGGTACGACCTGCATGGATCTTTACCGGGAAAAAACAGCCGAGAATAAAGATATGATTGCAGTTCTTGTTGACGGCAAAGAATGCGATTTAAACCTGCCCCTGCCTGACAGCAGTACGGTCTCATTTGTCAATTTCGATACACCACAGGGAGCTGATATTTACCGTCATAGTTCCAGTCATATTTTAGCCCATGCCGTGAAACGCCTTTACCCAAATGCAAAACTGGGAATCGGCCCGGCCATCGAAAACGGGTTTTATTACGATGTTGAATTTGAAGAGCCAATTTCAAGTGATGATCTGGATGCAATCGAAAAAGAAATGAAGAATATCGTAAAAGAGCGTAAGCCGATCCAGCGCCGGGAAATGACAAGGGAGGAAGCTTTACAGCTTTTTGAAGAAAAAGGCGAAAAGTATAAAATTGAACTGATTAACGACCTGCCGGATGACACCGTAATCAGCTGCTACGAACAAAATGATTTTATTGATCTTTGTGCCGGCCCGCATCTTTCTCATACCGGCATGGTAAAAGCATTTAAACTAACCGGTCTTGCCGGAGCTTACTGGCGTGGAGATGAGCGTAACCCCATGCTGCAGCGTATCTACGGAACTGCTTTCCCGAGCAGGGAACGCCTCGACCATTACCTCAATATGCTCGAAGAGGCGAAGAAAAGGGATCACCGTAAACTGGGCCGGGAACTGGAACTTTTCAGCCTTCATGATGAAGGGCCGGGTTTCCCTTTTCTTCACAACAACGGTATGGTTGTCTGGCAGGAACTGACAAATTTTTGGCGCTATGAGCATCGCCTGGCAGGCTATGAGGAAATTAAAACTCCTTTGATCCTAAACCGGGATCTATGGGAGCAATCGGGACACTGGGATCATTTTCGTGAAAACATGTATTTTACCAGCATTGATGAACAGGATTATGCTGTTAAGCCTATGAATTGCCCCGGGGCGATGCTTGTATACCGTTCTAAAATGCACAGTTATCGCGATTTGCCGCGTCGCATTGCTGAAATGGGTATCGTTCACCGGCATGAACTTTCGGGAACCTTGCACGGCTTAATGCGGGTGCGCAGTTTTACCCAGGATGATGCGCATATCTTTATGCTGCCTGACCAGGTTAAATCGGAAGTAGCCGGAATTATTGCCCTGATGGACCGTTTCTATAGTGTTTTCGGATTTGATTACAGGGTAGAGTTAAGCACCAGGCCGGAGAAGGCAATGGGCAGTATCGAGATGTGGGATAAGGCAACTGATATCCTGGGACAGGTATTGAAAGATAAAGGTGTCGACTATCGATTAAATGAAGGCGATGGTGCTTTTTACGGGCCTAAAATAGATTTTCATTTGGAAGACTGTCTCGGTCGAAGCTGGCAGTGTGGCACGATTCAGCTCGATTTCCAGATGCCGGAGAAATTTGATTTGACTTACATTGGTGAAGACGGAGACAGGCACCGGCCGGTGGTTATTCACAGGGTGATTTACGGCTCTATGGAGAGACTGATGGCCCTGCTTATTGAGCACTACGGCGGTGCATTTCCGGTTTGGCTGGCTCCTGTGCAGGTTACAGTGATCCCCGTAACTGAAAGGAGTCACGAATACGCACAGCAAGTTTATGATCGACTTAAGAAGGAAGATTTTCGAGTTATGCTTGACCAGCGAAACGAGAAAGTGGGCTATAAAATAAGGGAAGCGCAGGTTAAGAAGATTCCCTACATGCTTGTAGTCGGTGATCGGGAAGTTGAAAGCGGACAGGTTGCGGTGCGCCATCGCGAACAGGGAGACCTGGGAGCCGATGATCTGGGCAATCTCATTGGCAGGGGCAGAAAAGAAATTGCCGAAAAAATAATTTGACCTGCCCTGTTTTATCTGATATATTCAGTATTGTAAAATAACGGTTTTAAGTAGAAGCCACCGCTTCTCACCCTGAGGTGAAAGTACTGCTACCAGGGTTTATCCATAAACTTTACGGATATTAAGAGCAGGCGGTATATGCCTGCTCTTAAACAATTTCAGGAGGTGAAACACGATTACTAAAAATTTGTTCGTGAATGAACAAATTAAGGCCCGGGAAGTTCTGGTAATTGACGCCGATGGGACTCAGCTTGGTGTTATGAAAACTGATGAAGCTTTAGATTTGGCCCGGGAAAAGAAAGTAGACCTGGTTAATGTCGCACCGAGTGCACGACCACCTGTTTGCCGCTTGATGGACTACGGTAAGCACAAGTATGAGCAAAGTAAGCGTGAACGCGAAGCTCGTAAAAGACAAAAGACAACGACTGTCAAAGAGATAAAACTCAGGCCTAATATTGATAAGCATGATTTCCAGGTTAAGGCTAAACGCGGCCAGAAGTTTCTCGAAAATGGTGACAAAATCAAAGTCACAGTGATGTTCAGAGGGCGGGAAATTACACACCCTGAAATCGCCCAGCGCCTGTGCAGGCAGTTAGCCGAGGATTTGGCTGATTATGGAGTTGTGGAAAAGCCTGCTAAGCAGGAAGGGCGTAACATGATCATGATTTTGTCGCCAAAATCACATTAGAGGAAGGTTGTTATCCCAATGCCTAAGATGAAAACCCACCGTGGTGCGGCGAAACGGTTTAAAAAAACCGGCAGTGGTAAGATTAAGCGTTACCGCGCTTTTGCCAGCCATTTAACTGGTAAAAAAAGTGCCAGCCGTAAGAGACGGCTGCGCAAATCAACACTTGTTCAGCCCGCCGATTTAAAGAGGGTTAAGTTGCAAATACCATAGGGCATCTCAAGTAATGCCACAATGTTTACGATAATTAGTTATATACCGTTAGTATATATAGGAGGATGATTTGTTATGCCTCGCATCAAGAGAGGTACTGTCGCCCGAAATAGGCGGAAAAAAATATTAAAACTGGCCAAAGGTTATTACGGTGCTAAAAGCAAGCTCTTCAGAGTTGCTAACCAGGCGGTAATGAGGTCGCTTTCATATGCTTACCGTGACCGTAAACAGAGAAAAAGGAATTTCCGTAAGCTATGGATTGCCCGAATCAATGCTGCTGCCCGGACTGGTGGTTTATCATACAGCCGGTTCATTAACGGTTTGAAAAAAGCCGATGTTCAGATTAACCGTAAAGTACTTGCCGACTTGGCCGTTAACGATAAAGCTGCATTTGACCGACTGGTAGAGGTTGCTAAGGAAAATATATAATTAGCTGTGTTTTCTATTGCGGCTAATTGAAGAAAAACCCAATTAATGCAGTTAATTCACCCGTTTGGAGATGAATTATTTGCGATATAGCCGAAAGCCCTTAAATCCCGCACGTGTAATGGTTTTTGGCTTCATGGGCGTTATTGTTACCGGGTCACTGCTGCTCAGTCTCACCCCCATGTATGAAGGTGAAGGTATTCCTTACCTTGATGCCTTATTTACTGCAACTTCGGCTGTCTGCGTAACCGGCCTGGTAGTCGTCGATACGGGAACTTTTTTTACACCCCTGGGCCAGGTGATCATTATGATCCTGATTTTTATCGGCTCTCTCGGCTTTATGACGATGACGACGCTGATATTTATCTTTTTGGGAAGACGTATCTCGCTGCGGGATCGTATTGTAGTTAAAGAAGCCCTGCAGCAGGAGTCTTTGGCCGGTTTGGTACCACTGGTTAAAACAGTTGCCTTCATGGCTCTGTTTTTCATTATGATAGGAACAATTTTGCTCAGCCTACAGTTTATCCCTGTTTATGGTCATGAACAGGGCTTTTTCTTTGCTCTTTTCCATGCCATATCCGCTTTTGGCAACGCTGGTTTTGATCTTTTTGGCGGTTATAACAGCCTGACCCTTTTTCCTACTGACTATCTGGTCAATGGGACGATTATGGTTCTTTTTATCATTGGCGGACTTGGGTTTACGGTAATTCACGAGTTGTCACACCGAATACGCTTCAGACACCGTCTTTCGCTGCACAGCCATCTGGTTTTGTTTATTACCGCTTTTCTGCTGATAATTGGAACTGTTCTTGTTTTTACTTTGGAATACAGAAATCCGGCGACCATGGGTAATTTAAGCGGAGGGGCAAAAATATTCACTGCTCTCTTTACGGCAGCCACACCACGCACTGCCGGTTTTAATGTTTTAGATACCGGGGCTATGGGTTATTCAACCCTGGTTATTTTAATGGCCCTGATGTTCATCGGTGCATCTCCTACCTCTACAGGAGGTGGAGTCAAGACGACCACTTTCGGTGTTGTATTGATGACTTTTATTGCCATGATCAGTGGCCGTAAAGAACCGGTAGTATTTATGCGCCGATTTCCACTTTACCAGATTATGAGGGCAGTATCGATCATGAGTGCCGCGGTTGGGTTAATATTCGTCGCAACATTTACCCTGACCTTATTCGAAGACCATGATTTCTTATCTTTATTGTTTGAAGCTTTTTCTGCATTCGGAACAGTTGGGCTTTCTACAGGAATTACTCCTGAGCTGAGCGGTCCCGGCAAGGTTACCCTGATCATAACCATGCTTGGCGGCAGAATCGGTCCGCTGACTTTACTTGTTGCCCTGACTTTAAAGAAACCGGAAGCTGAATTACTGCAATACCCGGAAGAAAACCTGATGATTGGCTAAAGGAACTATCAGTTCATGAGTTTGACGGGAGGTTTATAAATGGCTAAAGAATTTTTAGTAATCGGAGCCGGCCGGTTCGGATCAAGTGTCGCCAGGACATTGTATAGACAGGGATATGATGTTATGGTAGTTGATAAAGATGAAGCCCTGGTTCAGCAGATCAGCGGCGAGATAACCAATGCTGTAAAAGCAGATGCCACTTCTGAAGCAAGCCTAAATGCGCTGGGGATTAAGGATTTTGACGCAGTGGTGATTGCTATAGGTGATGATGTACAGGCCAGTATTATGACGGCAATTCTTGTAGTCGAAATGGGAGCAAAAAAGACCTTAGCCAAGGCTCAAAACGAAATCCAGGGGAAGGTACTTAGTAAAATCGGCATCAACAAGGTTGTTTTCCC
>PWUG01000149.1 GCA_003562605.1 Syntrophomonadaceae bacterium
AGCTTAAGGCATAATCCAACGCTCCTTGTGCAGTTCCTACCCCAACAGCGCCGACTAAGGGGCGAGTGCGGTCCAGGGTCTGCATGGCGATTCTAAACCCTTGCCCTTCTGAGCCGAGTAAATTTTCCCTGGGAACACGGAGATCGTCAAAAAACAATTCGCAGGAATTAAACCCATGAAAGCCCATTTTTTCTTCTTTTTTCCCTATGGTAATGCCCTGGCTATTCATTTCTACAATGAGCCCACTTATTCCGCTCATTCCTTTTTCGGGGTCAGTTTTAACAAACAAACACATATAATCTGCTTTATCAGCATATGAAATCCACTGCTTGGAACCGTTTATAATATATTCCCCGTTTTTTAATTGCGCAGTTGTTCTCATATTCGCCACATCTGAACCGGCATCCGGTTCCGTAAGGCCGAAACAACAAGCAGCTTCTCCCTGGGCAATTGGAGTTAAATACTTCTTTTTCTGGTCTTCATTCCCTGCCAGGAGCAGAGGCATGGTTCCCAATTCATTGGTCGCAACCAACATTGCTGTGTTACCACAAACCTTAGACAGCTCCTCTAATACAACACACATGGTCAGACAGTCTCCGCCTCCGCCACCATATTCTGCTGGAAAAGGTAGGCTGAAAATACCTTGATCTCGAAGAATATTTTTGAGTTCTTCAGGATAATGGCCGGTTTTATCAATTTCAGCCGCATGTTGCTCTACTTTTTGTAAAGCAACCTCCGAAACCATTTTTTGAATCATTATTTGTTCATCGTTTAATTTATAAGACATTAAAATCACTCCCATCAATATTTTTACTAATATTAATCTATTTAAGCAAAATTCGTGCCATATATTTTTCCCATGGATAATCATACAAACCTGTTTAAATAACCTGTTTAAATAATAATTATTGGTGGAATCTTTTCGTAACACAAATATATCCATCAACGGAAGGGTATAACTTAGCGTTGTTATGGGAACAGTTCTAACGTCACCAAGCAACATTTAGGTCCAAGGAACACGATGAAACAATCCTTTCTATCAATCAAAGCAACTGAAATTAAGCAATTTATTCGCTCTAGCAATAATCGAGCTTGGTTTTGGAAAATCGAATAGCTAAAAGAAAATTAAACCGATTGTCAATGTACTGTCAGTGTATTTTGTGTATTTGCAATGGCCAACCCTTACGAGGAAGTGATTCAAAGCAAAATTATGAAAATTGCATGAATACAACAAGTTTATGCAAAAATACAATGTTATCAATTGGTTTATTCAGTCTAAACTCTTCATTAACAGTTAGGAAGGATTTGCTTTCCCTTTTACTGCGTAAATAATCAAGTAATTCTTTTAGTAATTAAATTAGAAAGGGCGTCAACAACCCCGATATCCGCCACCGTGCTAACATCACCGGAGATTTTTCCATGTATTCTGATATCTCTTAATATTCTACGCATTATTTTTCCGCTAATCGTAGTGGGCAGTTGTTTTACAATAAATGTTTCTTCTAACTTTGCATATTTGCCTACCTTAATAATTACTTCATCAATAATTCGATCAACGATATCCTCACTTGCTGAAACACTTTCTTTTAATTGAATAAATCCCACAGGAACTTGCTCCTTTATGGGATCGGGTATTCCAATAACAGCCGCAGCTTCTACTTCATCAAATTTTGTAATTACACTTTCGATTTCTGAGGTGCTTATTCTATGACCAGCGATGTTTATTACATCATCTGTACGGCCTAACACCCAAACAAACCCGTCTTCATCGATAACAGCTTCATCCTGAATAACCCATACCCATGATCCATCATAGACTGTTTTAAAATAGTCATGGAGATACCTATCATTTTCTTTCCATAACGTTCTAGCAGAACCGGGAAGAGGCCTCTTAAATATCAGGTTACCCCTGCTATTAAGAGGTATTTCTTTTCCATTATCATCTATTGTTCCAACTGCTACCCCCCCAAGAAGGCTATCTATTCTTCCCATTGCGCCCGGCTTCATCGGATCAATAAAAGCAGCAGGCTGAATGATGCATCCACCTATTTCCGTCATATCACCAATATTATTCAAGTAAAGGTTTCCATTTCCAATTTTTTTGACTGTCCATTCCCATAACTCTGGACTTAGTGGTTCTCCCATACAAAGCATAAGTTCAAGCCCAGATAAATCATAATGAATTATTCTTTCTTCACCCGCAGCTCTTAACATTCTTAATACCGTTGGAGCAAGGTGTACTTTATTGGCTCCGTATTTTTCAATTGTACGATAAAACCTGTCAATAGTGGGTATAGAAAAAGCGGCTCCCTCTTGCCAAACCATCGTTGCGCCCAGAAGCCATACAGGTAATATGGCATGGCATTGACTTCCTGCCCAGCAATTATCGTTTATTGAATAATAGACATCACTTTCAATTAAAGCAGACTCAATCTTTCCAGCTAAACTTTTTTGAACAGCCAGACCTATTCCTGCTATAGCAGCACCCTTTGGTTTTCCTGCCGTACCACTGGTATAAAGGACAACCTGTATTTCATTTGCTTCCATCAAAGTCGGTGGACAGGCGCTGGGCATTCCCTGAATAATATCTTCCCACCACAGGTCTCGATCTGGTAACATGTTAACATTATTGCCAGTATTTTTCTTAACAATAACTGTCTTAACACTTTCTACTTCCTTTAACGTCTCATCTATGAATGATTTTAAGGGAATTAAGTTTCCACGTCTGGAAGTTCCATCCATTGTTACCATAACAGACGGCTGAAAACTATTCAGCCTGGCACGTAGTGAATCCACTGAAAATCCTGTAAATAAAGGTGTAAATATTACTCCCAACCTGTAAGCTGCCAAAACTGCAATTGCAGCTGCCGGAGAATTAGGAAGAAAGAACGCGATTCTATCTCCCTTTTTTATACCGTGTTCTCTTAGAGCATTTGAAAACTTGCAAACTTCATTATATAGCATCTTATAAGTATAACTCTCTACTCTCTCGCCTGACTCGTTTTCCCAGATTAAAGCCATTCTATTGCCCGCCCCGTTTAACAGGTGCTTATCCAACATGTTAAAACAAACGTTGGAGTACCCTCCTGCGAAGAAATTAAATTGCGCCCTCTCGGGAATGCCTCCTTCTAAAGTTGTTTTCCAGGGTTTAAACCAGTGCAGGTCTTTGGCTGCTTCCGCCCAAAATTTTTCATAATCAAACTGGATTAATTGACGCAAATACTGGAACTGCTCGGCACTTATTGCTCGATTTCGCGAAGCTTCAAGCTGGAAAAGCTCCCGCTTTTCCCAGGGGAGGATTTTTTTTTCTTCATTCACCAAGAATCATTCCTTCCATTTTAAGCTTTAATATTTTAGTCGTAAGTCGTAAGTGAAGACTAACTTCATCCTGATTATAACATTTCTTAATTGCTAAATCGCCTTTTACATGGTCATCATAATCCACACTCCTTAAATCGAGCAATACCCAAAAAATGAAAGATTATTGTTCCTAAATTAACTATATATTAGCAAGAATGATGCCATAAGTTAAAATCGTATAGACAAAATATTTTTAAGCAATCAATTTATACCGCATGACCCTTATTTCTGTGATCTGGCCAAATATGCTGTTCCTTTTGCTTTTTATGATTAATGTAAAGAATGCATATTACATAACACACATAGTGGCATGCTTCTTGCAAAATATAGACCATGGGTGAAGGAAATGGAAGGAGGTAAAAAATGATTGACATTAAACTTCATTTAAAACAGCTGGCTATTAATAAAGGGGCAAGCCTGACCGGAATAGCAAATAGCGAAAAATTGGCGGATTATCATTTCTCTGACCCGGAGTATCTCTTGCCCGGGGCCAAATCGGTCCTGGTTTTTGCCGTTCCTATCGATACATCCATCATCAGCGATTATCTTGCTAAAACAAGTTTTGCGGCGAGAGATGAAATGAGTCGACATGAAGGAGAAATTTACCATAAACTATGGAAAATCGGCGCAACATTAACGGAGTATCTACAGTCACTTGGATATGAAACCGTAAATGCCTGGCCAAATCGGGATTACCGGGAATTCAAATCGGGGGAAAAAGTATCAAACCCGTTTAACCTTACCCCAGAATTTTCTCACCGCTTCGCGGCTGCAGCAGCAGGGTTAGGAAGTTTTGGATGGTCTTCAAATATTATAACCCAGCAATTCGGCGCCGCGGTTTATTTTTCTTCAGTTATTACTGCTGCTTTCCTGGAACCAGATCCACCGCTGAAAGATTCGCCTTGTGATCAATGCAAATTATGCAGCCAGGTTTGCCAGGTTGGTTTTGTAAAAAAGGGGGGGGAAGAGCAACAAATCCAACTGGGAAGCAAAATATTTTCACATGGGATGAATGATTATATTGGGAAATGTGTCCTATGCTGCGGAGGATGGGTAAACCATCTTCTCTATCCTTCGTGGACTAACTTTTCACCATTGAATGCTGATTTTTCTTTTCCAGATGATCCTGTTGAGTTTCAAAATGAATACAGAGAAACAGCAAGAACTGCTCTTAAAGGGCCAGACGGAAGAATGAAAAGGAACTTTGAGCATCACATTAAATTAAACCAAAAGGGTATGCACCAGGCAGATTTGGAAGAATACAAGGTTGTATGTGCATACTGCCAATTAATCTGCTGGGGAGACAAAATAAACCGTCTACGAAATGTGAAACTAGTTCAGAAATCAGGAGTTGTTAAAGTAGATAACAATAATTCAGAAGTAATAATAAGAGAAGGAAATATTATAGATCGCAAACACTTTCTTGATTAAAAAGGGGAAATTAAGCGGCTAAAATAATTCTTCTATAAACTACATATGTATCTGGTCAACTTCAAATTTATTTTTAGAAAAATGGACTTGGCTCATTATGCTAAAAAATAATTATCATAAAGTATTTTATAGCAACCTGCCGTGCATAATTCTTTGCTGAGCACCTTTTTTGATGATAATTATGCCCATAAAACCTAATTAAATGAGCCGATCTAAACTTCCAAATTAACAGGCTTTGCGTCCCTTAAAAGCATTCTTGAAAACCAAGTAACGTTACTTCAGCTTCCGTGAGCGAAATAAAGTCAACAAGATGAATGCCTTGCCAGGGGTTAATGGAGAAAGATAGTCCAACCTGGTTAAGCCAGTTGGTTTGGACGGCAAGTGAAAAGGAATCATAATCGGCTACTTTTTCTGTAAATAATTAACCGAGCCATAGTCAAAAAAACTTGCATAAGTTTGCACTTCATTGAACTTTTTTAAAGCACTTTTACTTGCCACTGGAAATCCAATTAGAGCAGAAAATGGGCTTTTTCACTTATTTCAGTGTTGGGAAGGTTCCCCTAGTAATGCTCTGCAGTCGGCCCACCATGATTAAGGCGTCCCGCAGGAGGGTATACTCTTGGTTGGAGAGCTTATCGGGTTCGATATAGTTGTCGGGCTGCAGGCCCTTTTTCCGCTTGGCCGCGGCGTCCTTGATGCGGAAAATCATTAATGTCTCGTAGGCGATGGTGATGAACTCCACGTCTTTCGGGGCAAAAAGGTTGCGCTTGCCTAGCTCTTCGATCCGCTCGAAGGTATTGGTGGCAAAAAGTCCTTCACGCAGGGAAAAGGCGCGCATGCAGTCCACGATGATCACGCAGGCTGAGGATTTTAAGTTGAGCTTCCCGGCGTGTTCCCCGGAGCGCTCTGTCAGAATCTTGCGGAAGAGGCTGAGGGGTACTTTGATTTTCATATTCTTTTTGATCAGGGAGCCGATCATTTGGTCCGCGTTGCGGAAATTCTTCGTGACGACATTGCGCAGCAGGTAATAGAGGCTCTGGCTTCCGTAGACGAAGCGAAAATCCAGGAAAATGTTCATCACAATGCTGTTCTCGGGGTCCCAGCTCACCTTCCAGCCGTTGATGGTGTCGCGCCACTCCTTGAAGCTGCGGCACCATTTCTCGTTGTTGGCCATCACGTAGCCGTCGCAGCGTTTAAAGCCGAACTCCTCCAGCCCGGCAACGATCTTTTCGCCCAGGGTCAGGAAGTACGTTTTCACGTCTTCCCTGCGCTCTTCTTTGACGTCTTCATAGACGATCCCGTTGTCCTGGTCGGTGCGGGTGAACTGCTCCTTGCGCCCGCCGCTTCCCATCTCGATAAAGCAGTAACGGGTTGGCGGCGGCCCCCAGCCTTCTTCCACCATGGCCCGCTCCGAGATTTCGATAATGCGTCGGGTGATGCGGTCGTAAAACTCGGCGATGAGGGAGGTAATCTCCAGCACGGTGGCCCGCTCCGAGAGCAGGGCCTGCAGCACCTGGTCGATGTCCTCGCGCAGCCGGGCGATCTCCGCAATGGTGTTGTAAGATTCGATGCGGTTGATGATGGCCAGGGCCCCGGACTTCCTGGACTTGATCAGGTCCCGCAGGGTCACAATGCCCGCCAGCTTGCCCTCAGCGACAACGGGGAGGTGCTTGGTCCAGTGCTTGATCATCAAGAAAAGGGCCTGGTAGGAAAATTCTTCGGGGGTGATCGTGATCAGCTCCGAGCTCATGATGTTCCTGGCTTTCATGTTGCTGTTTTGCAAGTCCTGTTCCCGGGCGATGAGCGAAACAATGTCGCCTTCTGTAATAATACCCAGGGGTTTTTCCTCTTCCACCACGACCACGGAGCTCACGCCGTGTTCGTGAATGATGGAGGCCACTTGGCGAAAGTTGTCCTCGGGGCCGCAGGTCACGGGCCGGGTGACCATCACGTCGGACACCTTGCGGCGCAGGGGTTCACTTTCCAGTTCATTGCTCTCTTCGTGGAAGCTGAATTTCTGGTAAAGGGAGCGCAGGCGATCGGAGAGCATGCGGGTAAAAAACACGGCGACCGGGGAATCGGTCAGCACCACTTCTTCGAAGACATGCTGGGGGATGAGGAAGCAGTGGGTGTCTTCTACCGCGCGGGCGGAATCGGGGTACTGGTCGTCAGAAAGAAACGTGGTCTCCCCAAAGAAATCATTGGCATTCCGGTAACCCGCCACTTTTTCCATGCCGTAGCTATCGGTGACCGTTAATTCCACTTTTCCTTCAATGACAAAAAACAAGACGTGCTTGGAGAGCTCGTTTTGCTTGATGAGCAGGGTTCCCCGGGGGTATCTTCTCTCCTCCACCGCATCCGCGATCTTCTGGAGCATTTGCTCGTCCAGGTGATGAAAGAGTTCCATGTTCTTAATCCGTTCGACCCGTTCCGAGAGAGTCATTTGCAATTTTTCCTGTACTTCTAGCTTTTTGTTGTCTGGAGTCATGGAGGATAACGCTCCCCTCGATCCCGGTATTAAGAAGCATAATCACTGACTGGTCTTGCACAAACCTTGTTGGAATTATAAAATGCTGGATAATTTAATGAAAGATTAACTAATTGTCGTTGTTTATCAGGTTATTATACTCCCATCAATAATAATATTCTTGAACATATAGTAAGATAAAGTTATTGGCTCATGAACTGGTCAAATAAGCGATCAATAGGATAACGAGGTGCCCAGCTTTCGGAGAAATTGGCAAGAAATTGCTTTCACTCCAATAATCAGCGCTGGGGGAAAAACACCCGGGATGGCCGCCCCACAGCTAATCTTGTAGACCAATGTGGCGAGTTTAAAAACGTTTACATCATTTATTTGCAATCTGGTGCAATTAATAAAAGCACAAAACGATTTCATTATTGGTGCAATCTTGAGCAATCAGCAAGACAGTCTTGACACAAATGACATTTTTATGCAACGACGAATACATCTTAAGTAGTGGGCTCAAGTTTCGCCTTTCATAACCCATCAGGCTCATAACAAAAAAGCATTTCCTTAGGATAATGCTCACCTCCTATGAGCACCATACCATAATCATAAAAGCTTGTATAAGTATAAATACATTCATTAATTTCTATATATAAACTTAGAAAAGCTTGAACTTTACCGCTCCACCCTTTCACCTCCTCGCGG
>PWUG01000432.1 GCA_003562605.1 Syntrophomonadaceae bacterium
CAAGAAACTGAGTCTCAGCGATAAGCTGTGGAACTTTTATCGCTGCCCAGGCTCCTAAAAAAATGACGATGTTGGAGGTGCGGGCTCCTTTTTGCAGCAGTGAACCGGCCAGTGGAAAAGCAACATATAAGGGCCCGGTTGGGATTGTACCCAGAAAAAATGAGATAAACATTCCCTTTAAGCCGGAGTCTTTGCCGATCAGGGTCGTGATTTTTTCTTTGGGGATCCATACCTGCAGCAATCCCATCAGAATGAAAACCGGGGGAATAATTAATGCCATCTCCCTGATATAATCGACTGCTACAACCGCAGAACGCTGTGCTGTAGCTGGTAACCAGATAGCCAGACCCAGGTAAATGAGAGCCAGGATCAGGGGAGCTTTAAACTTTTTTATCATATTCATCCTAAAATCACCCCCATAACAGCTGCGATAATCAGGGCTGCAATCAAGCTGAGCCCGTTTCGCAGCAGGGTAAATTTTTTGCCCAGGGCTTTAATTTCCAGCGGAGCTGTTACTGTGCCAACCATCAGCAGGGTTGTTATAAAGACAGTTATGGTGGCTACTGTTGCTCCGGAGTCAAGGAGGGAGCCTGCCAGGGGAAATGAAACCAGGGCCGGGATCAGGGTGATTGAGCCGATGATTGCTGCAGCTATGGGTGCTCCTACTCCTGCCTCAACGCCCAGCAGGCGGGAGATGGTCTCAGGTGGCAGTACACCCAAAATCAGTCCCACTAAACCGACAATTGCCAGCAGGCTCGGGGCCATATTCCACAGCGCTTTTGCTCCCATCCGGAAAGCCTGGATAGTTTTCTCCCTGCTTTTCCAGATTGAAAGGACCAGGCAGATAAGAAGAAATGCGTATATAATGATGATTGTTATCATTTAAGACACCTTCTTTGCAATGCTTTTATTTATATTGCATGGCTAGAACAACCAACCTGGTAGCGGCTTTAATCTGTCTGGTCAAATCGGGTTCAATAATAATCAGTGAGCCCGCAGTAACCGTATTCTCCTGGTCGGATACGAGTACCTTGCCCTGTCCTTCAATGATATAGAAAGCTGTGCTGCGTTCCATCACACAGGGTGGGACAGATTGACCCGGTTCAAAACAGATCAACAGCAGTTTAAAGTTGTCAGTCACAACCAGCTCTTTGCGTATGAATTCTGATACGGAAAATTCTTTCAGGTCTTCCAGGTTTAAAGTCTGCATAAAAACACCCCTTGTGTATTATAGTTTATCCAAATCCTTATAAGTGTTTATAGGTTCTTCCCCGGGCCCATAATCCAGTCAAGATTATTGCTTCCTTCAAAAAGTGATTTAACTAGAGTATACTCTCCTTGAGGTAAGAAAAAAGTTACCATGGTAACTAATTGCCGATTAAATGGGGTGGTTATAATTAGCAGCGACCAATATATCGATGCCCTGGCCGAATTAAACTTGTTCAAAAGTTATTCCAGGGAAGAACTAAAAGATAAACTAAATGCGTCCGGCTATGAAATCAGAAAGTATCAAAGAGATCAGATAGTGCATCTTCAGAATGAAATTTGCTCTTTTGTGGATATCATTCTTGAAGGCAGAGTGGCAATTCAAAAGATCGATGAAGAAGGTAATATTCTGACTATTGATGTATTTTCCAGGCCGGAAATGATCGGGACCCACCTGATATTTTCGACGCACAATGTTTATCCAATGACAGTTGTAGCTGAAACGGATGTGGTAATCCTGCGTCTGGGCAGAGAGCTGATTATTAAGCTGGGACAGTCCAGCCCGGACTTTATGGTTGCCCTGTTGCAGATAATATCTGACCGTATCATTATCCTAGCCGAAAAGATCAGAGCAATATCGCATAAAACGATCAGGCAGCGGATTATTGATTTTCTAACCTATGAATACCATATCCAGCAAAGTGAGATCATTAAGCTGAATTATTCGAAGAAAGAACTGGCTGAAAGATTGGGTATACAGAGAACCTCGCTAAGCCGCGAGTTAAATAAAATGCGAAAGGATGGGTTTCTGGACTATAACGCCAGGACGATTACCCTCAAAAAGAGTGAGCTTATTCATAAATAATCATAGACCCTTCAACTCCATAAGCAGGTTTCGCTGCTTAACCCTTGCCTCGTAAATTTATTTTACAAGCTTTACTCTTTATGTTATGGCTTATATATAATTATAGAAAAATAGATGGATGCCAGTACAGGACAGGTTATAATAACCGGAAGCCGGATAGGAGGGGAAACAGTGAAGGTAGTGGCCCAAACTTTTTTAAGTGGAAGCTTAACCCTTGAAGGGGCAATCCATCTGCCCCAGTCGAGCGGTGAAAAACTGCCGGGGGTGGTTCTCTGTCATCCTCACCCGCTTTACGGGGGAGATATGAATAATAATGTGGTTGTGGCGGTGAGCCGGGTCTTATCTAAACGGGGGGTTGTTGCTTTTCGTTTCAATTTTCGGGGTGTTGGATTAAGTGAAGGTGGATTCGATGACGGGAACGGCGAGCAGGATGACCTGCGGGCAGCAATAACTGCCCTGGCTGAGCGAGCCGAACTCGACCCGCAGCGACTTGGCATTATGGGTTATTCCTTTGGCGGCATGGTCGCTCTGTTTGTAGGGAAAAGCCCTGAGCAGCTAAAGGCCATTGCGGGTGTATCCCCGGTTGTTACTCCCGGTATGATGGAAGGCATAAGTATACCGGCTTATTTTACCTGCGGTACGAATGATCATGTGGTTTCAACAGATCTGCTGAGCCGGGAAGCTGAGAAAATGACCCCTCCCGGGCAGGTTGAAGTAGTGGCGGGAGTTGATCACTTCTGGGTCGGCCATGAGGCAGAAATGGCCGGCAAAGTGGCCGCGTTTTTTGAAAATGTGCTTTAGGAAGGCAGGGGAGTATGTCAAAGGTATGTCAAAGGGACGGTTCTTTTGACAGCAAATGATGTGCTGAGGAAGGCTTATGGAAAAGTTGTTAAAGCATGTCTCCCTAACAGCTTTTATCGGAGGTATCAATAGATTTGATTGAAAAAAGACGCGGTCATTACCTGGGAACTGAAATTGATCAGAAGTGGTGGCGCCGTTATGTCAAGGGCGGTTTTTTTGCACGTGGAACCGGGGAATACTGGTTTGATAAAACCGCTTTCTATTTTCACCGTCACCTGACAGATGCTCCAATCGTAATCGAGTTCAAAGATGTTATTGGTGTAAGGATCGGCAAGTGGCATTCCGGAAAATGGGCCGGCGGCAAACCGGTTGTCAAGCTTTTGTGGGAAAAGGGCAGCGAGCAGCTCTGCTCCGGTTATGTTTTGTCTTCGGATAAGGGTGAGACAGAAGTGCAGGCAGAAAAAATCAAATTGCTTGGTAGAAATTAAAAACACCATTTTTGCTACTGACCGGGGATTTAAAAAACGAAATCAGAGTGATTATTTCGGGCAAATAGTGATAATAGTTTTAATAACACTTGCACTTCCCCAAGCAAAAAAGTGTGCAACTCACTGCAAAAGGTTTTTGAATAAATGCAGTCCGAAAGCTTTTAAATGACGCTATTTCCACCGGGTGGGCACACCTACAAATCAGGCAATCCGGTTCAAATAAGGAGCTTTTATCTGATGATTAAGGATATCGAGATAAATCCCCAGTTTGCAAAAGCTTTAGAGCTGATGGAAGAGGGCAGCGGAAATGTCTTTGTTACGGGGAGGGCCGGCACGGGCAAGTCGACTCTTCTTGAATATTTTCGATCGATAACGAGCAAAAATATTGTTGTTTTGGCGCCGACCGGAGTGGCGGCGGTAAACATTTCAGGGCAGACTATTCACTCATTTTTCGGATTCCGGCCGGATGTGACAGTGGAGAAAGTTAAGATGCAGGCGAAGAGAAAAACGGCGCCTATTTATAAAAATCTCGATGCTATAGTTATTGACGAGATTTCCATGGTGCGGGCTGACCTTTTGGATTGTATAGACGAATTCCTGAGAATTAACGGTAAAGAACCCGGGCTGCCCTTCGGGGGCATCCAGATGATCTTTATCGGCGATTTATATCAAATCCCGCCGGTGGTTACCGCTGATGAATACTTAATTTTTGACGAGTATTACGAAAGTGAGTATTTTTTTGATTCCAGGGTCTATGCCGAAATTGAAATTGAACATCTAGAGCTTGAGAAAATATACCGCCAGAGTGATCCGGACTTCATAGCGCTGTTAAATAAAATCCGCAATAAAACGATCGCCGAGGAAGATATCGGCTTGATTAGTTGGAATTATATCAGCGAAAGCACCGCTTTGCCCAAAGATACAATTTACCTGACGACAACCAATGCCATGGCCGAGGAAAGGAATAAAGAGGAGCTGCTGAAACTGCCGGGTAAACCCGATGTTTTTGAAGCGGAAATAAGCGGCGAGATCGACAGGAAACACTTTCCCGCCGAGGAGCTGCTGGTCCTGAAGAAAGGTGCCCAGGTGATGCTCCTGAACAATGATTCGGCAGGACGCTGGATTAACGGTACGCTTGGAACGGTGGTTGGCATTGAGGAAGACAGCCTGGAAGTGAAACTAAGTGATGGTCCGATAGAGGAAGTGAAGCCTTTTAAATGGAACGTCTACCACTTCTACTGGGATCAGGATTCGAAGTCGGTTGCAGCAGACAATGTTGGTTCTTTCAGGCAGTTTCCCTTGAAACTGGCCTGGGCGATTACCATTCATAAAAGCCAGGGCAAGACTTTTGATAATGTGGCAATTGACCTGGGCAGGGGCACTTTTGCTTCCGGCCAGCTCTACGTGGCTCTGTCCCGGTGCCGAAGCCTGGATGGTATTTTTCTGAAAAGGGAGATTAACTTATCGGACATCCAGGTTGATTTCAGGGTCATGAAATTTATGACCGGCCGGCAGTATGAGCTTTCAGAAGAAAGGCTGCCTCTGGATTATAAGGTTGACATCCTCAGGGATGCTGTGGAACAGAACAGGGAGCTGGAAATTGTCTACCTCAAAAATACCGATGAAAAGAGCAAACGGTTGATTAGACCAGAGAGTGTGGGCATGATGGAATACAGCGGCAGAGGTTTTCTCGGCATGAGGGCTTACTGTTATAAAAGAAACGAGGCGAGAACTTTTCGGGTTGATCGGATCCTGGAGATTAAAGACGGCGATAAGGTTTATGAGATTGAAGGTTACGGGACAGAAAGAGATTGCAGGACCGGGCTTACGGGCATTGCCGGATGTATCGATGTTGAGACCACGGGACTCAGTCCGTATGCCGACCAGATCATTGAGCTGGCCCTGGTTCTGTTCAGTTATGACCGGCAGGGTATTACGGGTATTGTTGACAGCTATTGCGGTATGAGAGAACCTAACTGCGAGATCAGCAGCGGTGCTTACGGGGTGCACGGGCTGACGATGGAGGAACTGGTTGGTCAGCGGCTCGATACAGGCCGAATCAGGAGCATGATTGAAAAGGCTGATTTTCTTGTTGCCCACAATGCATCGTTTGACATGGGCTTTGTTGCACCAATGTTTCCGGCGGCGAGAAAAAAACGCTGGTACTGCTCGATGAGCGGCATAAGGTGGAGGGGAAGCCGCGGCCTGCAAAGGCTGCTTGATGCGCATGACATAGAGCCGGACCAGCGCCACCGGGCTCTGGCCGATGTGGAAGGGCTGCTTTGCTTGTTGTCTGAAAAGAACAGCCGGGGAGAAACTTACTTTGCCGAGATGTACGGCAGAAGGCCCTTAGGGTAAAAATAGCACAAAGGAACTAACACAAGGGGACGGTACTTCTTTGCTGCTAAATTGAAAGACTGCTTTGCGGAATACACCGCTGGCAGTCTTTTTTAACGGGCATTGAATGGATGTTAGGTAAGGCCTCATTAATAGCCCTTGAAGCTTCAGGCTGCCTTTCTTTCCAGCCATCTGCCGCCAAAGGTGAAGAAAACCATGCCGGCCAGGGCTAGCCATCCGGTCCAATCACCGAGGCGGGTATTAAGTGTGCCTTTTCCGTCACCTATCTGTAGATCTGCAACTAAAGTCGCTTCGCCGCCTTCGGGGTAGACAGCCAGGGCTATAATACGCCCGTATGGGTCGATAATTGCCGAGTCATAACTTCCATCGGCTTTAACCATGGCTGCACGATTTTCAATCGCTCTGTAAACTACATGGGTATAATGCTTGTCGGCAATGCTGCTCCAGTCGTTTGAAGGCACACCGATCAGTTGTGCGCCTTGGGCGACCATCTTCCTTGTTGTATCGGTATAATCGAGGTCGTAACAAATTATAGTGGCCAGCCTGCCAAGCGGGGTATCGTAAACAGGGTAAGTACCGCGGCTTAAACTGGTTTCGCCACCGAAAACGACAGGATGATCCTTGCCGAATGTTCCCAGGAATTCACCTTCAGGGTTAATCACCGTTGCTTCATTGTAGAATCCTTCTTCATCTCCAAAAAACAGGTAACCGACAACCAGGTGTGCTTCTGTTTCGGCAGCTAGCCCGACCAGGTTGAGCCGGTCATCTTCCTGCGGGTTCCAGATAAAAGAAGCTTCCGGCCAGACAATAAACTCTGCGCCTTCAAGGCCTGCTTCACGGGTCTGTTCGATCATCCGGGCATATATTTCATCCATATTTTCGCCCCTGTTAATACTTGCTATCGGTGATACTTCAGGCTGAATGGCTGCAACTTTAATTTTTGGGGTATCAAGGGAGGTGTTCCAGATAATCAGGCTCAGCACTATCCACCCGGCCAGGATTGAACCTCCGATTATGGCCCAGCGCCGTGTTAAACCGGCTTTCAGCGGCAGAGCAGGTTCATCGACGGTTACCTCCGGCTGCCATCTTTTATCCATCCATCCGATCACAAAGAGAGCCAAAACAAAATTGATCATCATCACAAGCATACCGGTGCCGATAATGCCAAAAATACTTGCTGGTTGAATCAGCCATAGTTGGCGGTAAAGAGGATATGCAATAAAAGCCCAGGTTCCGGCAATGGGGATAAAAAGCCTGATCATTTCTATCCCGGCCCAGGTGGCAACTCCACTGATTACGAACCAGCGATAACTGGTGCGGATGTGAAAAGATCGCTCGCCGCGGTCTATTAATGTGCTCAGAATCAGGGCAGCTAACGGCAGCCAGACCATATAGGTGCCAACCGGGGCAAAGACCGGGCCCAGGTAACCCTGCAGCCAGACCCCTATGCCGACACCGATGGCCAGTGAAGATATCTTCGGCGGCATGATCCGGTGTTGGGCTACCAGGACAGGCACGAAGCCGACCAGGGCAAGGGGCCAGATTTCGTAGGGTGGAAAGGCCAGCACAAAGGCAATGCCTCCTGTTACAGAAAGAATAAGTCCGAGTATTAGGCGGGTTAGATTGGAAAGTTTCAGCTCTGGCATTTTGGTTCCCCGTTTCTTATTTATTTACTGGTTTAAATTCTACATAAAATTGGAATGCCAGCCAAGGTACAACAGTCATTTAACAGTCACTTTTTACATATGACCCGGGTCATTTTTCGAGAAGCAAGGGGACGGAGTTACTGCTCCATGTGTTTGATAGAAACATATTAGTTTTGCGAAGCGTGAAGCAGTAACTCCGTCCCCTTGCTTCCACACAGATCTACAGAATTTTAATTTTTCCATTCAAAAGCTAGTCGAGATTGCCTTGCGTGCAATTTCACCCAGTACAAATGATCCTAACACGGCCAGCAATTGCTTAAAAATAATTGGAGTTCTTATCGGTATGATTGCAGATCTTGCCAACGGGTATCTCATTATTGAAAATAAAGAAAAAAACAGGCAGTCGGTTGCTTTTGAGCTGATCGATTTTAAAGATATTTTATATTTTACTTTCTATCAGATAGCCCATTACGGTAAAGAAGATGTTTCCGTAATGCTTTCTTTAGTTAAAGCATTAGGTTATATCAGTCAGAATGCTTCGCCTGAAAACCAAGGGGCTGTGCTGAAATTTTTGGATTACTTATGGG
>PWUG01000436.1 GCA_003562605.1 Syntrophomonadaceae bacterium
TAGGCGGGCATGAGTTGATAATCATGGCCGGTCCCTGTGCCATTGAAAACGAAGAACAACTCTTGGAGGCCGCCAAAACGATTAAAATTGCTGGAGCCAAAGTCCTTAGAGCCGGGGCTTTCAAACCCCGCACCTCCCCGTACAGTTTTCAGGGCCTTGAACAGCAAGGATTGCATTATCTAAACGAAGTGCGTTCAAAAACCGATCTGCTTATTGTAACTGAGGTTATGGACCAGTTTACGGTAAGTGAAGTTGCGGAATGTGCAGATATTATCCAGGTTGGGGCCCGTAATATGCAGAACTATTACCTGCTCCGTGAGCTGGGCAGAATCCGTAAACCTGTCCTGCTTAAAAGGGGTCTCTCCGCGACGATCGAAGAATGGCTGATGGCGGCGGAATATATTTTAAGCGGTGGCAACTATGAGGTGATTCTCTGCGAAAGAGGTATTCGTACTTTTGAACCTTATACCCGAAACACTCTTGATTTAAGTGCTGTCCCACTGGTCAAACAACTTAGCCACCTTCCGGTTATTGTTGATCCGAGCCATGGTACAGGTCTCTCCGGTTTGGTCCCGGCAATGAGCAGGGCTGCCCTGGCCGCGGGAGCAGACGGCCTGATGATCGAGGTCCATCCAAATCCACAGGAAGCTATGTCTGATGGGCCGCAGTCTCTGAATCCGGAGCAGTTTATAAGCTTGATGAAAGAACTGAAAGGAGTGGCCCTCAGTGTCGGAAGACTTTTCTAAGAGTAGTTATTTTTATCGCAGGGTAGCTCTGATTGGCACCGGTTTGATCGGCGGCAGCATCGGTACTGCTTTGTGTGAACGCCGCCTCGGGGAGGAGATAGTCGGCTACGACAGAGATTCCGAATCCTGTGCGCAGGCTGTTAAACAGGGGGCAATTGATAGAGCCGTTGCTTCAGCAACTGAAGCTGTCAGGGAAGCAGACCTGATAATCCTTGCTGTACCTGTTCTCAGCACTATTGAATTGTTAAAAGAAATCCTTCCCAATGTGAGTAAAGGCACTCTCATAACTGACGTAGGCAGTACAAAAGGTTGGATTATGGAAGCGGTTGAAGTAATCCTGCCTGCAGGCGTATACTTTATTGGTGGTCATCCGATGGCCGGATCAGAAGAAAGCGGTATCAGGGGCGCTGATCCTGCCTTGCTCGAAAACGCAATCTATGTCCTTACCCCCGGACCTGAAACACCGCATGATGTTGTTGAAAAACTTTCCCGTATGCTTGCAGAAGTAGGTGCCCAAACGATAAACCTTGATCCATTCAAGCATGATCAAATTGTAGCTGCTGTGAGTCATCTGCCTCAAATAACGGCGGCAGCCCTGGTGCAAAGTGTAGCAGGCACAGATGATCTAGAGCTGGTACGTACCCTTGCAGCAGGGGGTTTTCGGGATAGCACCCGAATTGCTCTCGGTAACCCCTCTATATGGCGTGATATCTGCAGTAGTAATCGATGGGCTCTTTTAGCCGCGCTTAAAAGATTCAAGGATAACTTAAATTCCCTGGAAAATTATTTGACTGAGCCTAATGCTGATGCCGTGGAAGAATTCCTGAGTCAGGCCCGTGATTACCGCCGCACAATTCCCCACCGTGGTCGCGGCATACTGCCCGAACTGTTTGATGTAATTGTCCTGGTGCGCGATACTCCCGGGATTATCGGCCGGATGACAACTTACCTCGGGGAAGCAGGCATTAATATCGATGCGATTGAAATTTTACATGTCAGGGAACTGGCGGGGGGTAGCATCCGTCTTGGTTTTAAAAACATAGAAAACCAGCAAAAAGCGCTGGCCCTTTTAAATGATAAAGGCTACCACACTCACAGCGTTGGCAGCTAATATTCTATAAATACAGATATTTCAGGGCATGGTGTGCCATGTCCGCAATAATTAGTTTGTGAGAATTCAATTTTCCAGATACAACCTTTCCTGTTCGGCAGCCAGGTCGGCAAGCGTCTTGGCCTGTAACTCCTTTATTACAGCATTCTTAACCCTTGTCCATACAGAACGGGTGACACATAGATTAGATCTTTCGCAGGATTCATCGTTGTCGACACAGGATACCGGGGCCAGAGAGCCTTCTATACTTTCAACAATATCATAAAGGGTAATATTTTCAGGCTTTACTGCTAAATGGTAACCTCCGCGGCTGCCTTTCTGAGTCCGTACATACCCCCGTGCTCTCAGCGGGCCCATGATCTGCTCCAAATATTTTACCGATATGTTTTGTTTACAGGCAATTTCATTAAGCTGAATCGGCTCTACCTTGTAATTTAGAGCAAGCTCGATCATTGCCCTTGCTGCATACCTAACCTTTGTCGATAGTTGCAACTGCTATACCTCCCGAAGAATAGATAATAATAGAAAACCGATAACATTTATTCTAAATACTTTCTGTATTTTATCCTGACATCCGCGATTTGTCAAAGCTTTGAATTGCCTCAGAAAAAGCGTTACTTTTAAAGCGCTAATCCGGTTTATCGGTATTCAGGGTTGGGATGATCAAAACGACAACCGGCAGCCCATTTCGTGCGTTGGTTACCGTGTGCCGGTATTCCGCCTTTATCTTTAAGAATTCTTGCCATGTGAAGCAGATTCCAGGTCATAAAAGTAGTATTGCGATTGGTAAAATCATTTTCCGGGCCACCCGAATCAGGATCGAGATAGGATGGTCCAGGCCCAATAGGACCAATCCATCCGGCATCAACCTGGGGCGGAATCACGTAACCGACATGCTGAAGGGAATAAAGGATGCCCATTCCGCAATGTTTTACTCCATCTTCGTTTCCGGTTACGAGGCATCCGCCGACTCTCCCATAAAAAACGTATTGACCTTCATCATTGAGATCGCCTGAATGTCCATATAACCTTTCAATTATTTTCTGGCAAACCGAAGTTTTCTCACCGAGCCATATTGCTGTGCCTAAAACAAGAATGTCTGATTCCAGGATTTTTCTGTAAATTTGCGGCCAGTCATCTTTACCCCAGCCATGTTCAGTCATATCTCCATAAACTCCGTAGGCTATGTCATAATCGACAGCCCTGATAACTTCAACCGCAACACTATTTTTTTCCATAATTGCTTTGGAAACTTTGATCAAACCTTCGGTGTGCGATAATTCAGGGCTCTTTTTTAGAGTGCAGTTGATATAAATAGCCTTCAAATCGGAGAAATCCCAACTGCTGGTCTTGCAAAGTTCTTCCTGCATCTGATTAAGAACGTTTTTTGTCAAAATAATCACCCTTTACTTTTTATTTTGTTCAGTTCACATTAACCCTATCATATTTATAGCATATTCTAATGATCAAAATTCCTTTCCTTTAATTTTGATGCAAAAATAGAGTGCTATGTCCGGAGTGCGGATGATTAATCAGCGCTTTGCTCAATTCATTGGCACTGCTGACCCCTTTTTTTATCATTGCCTCTTTATAATTATTAAAATCGGTGAGAAAATAAAAGCCACCCATTGGCCGGGTTGCTTTTAAGCCGGGGATGCGAGCAAATCTTTCGCTTAATTTTTGACCGATAATTTCATGGATTGAACGTGTAATGTACAGATATTCGTCGATTTCACTGCTTTCAGCGTACACCTTAGTTGCTGCATATTGTACCGGGGTCGTCACATTGGTATAAATGGTAGCCGCTATTTTTTCCAACCCGTCGCGAAGCTCATCAGGACATTCTTCAGGCAGCAGTTTAATTGTATACCATTTTCTGCCCAGCAGATCTAATTGTGGTGTGTAGCCGATCCAGGATGGCGAGGGAATTATATATTCACAGTCAAGCATAGAAAATATCATATAGAACAATGACTTGGTGCCCGGACCGATAAGTATCCTTTCTGCTTCAACATTTAGATTAAAGTTTCTGCAGTAGAAGCCGGCCGTGGCTTTTTTTAGCTGGTCAATCCCACCGGGTTCCGTATAACTGCCTAAAGCAGCACACTCTGCCAGGGCCCGGCTCAATTCCCGGGCGCCTGAAAAGGCGATTCGCCAAAGGCAAAAGCATAATAATCAAAGGGACACTGGAGATCATGACATTTTTCTCTTTGAGAGCGCACCATCATACCTACTGCAAGATTCTCAGGCATCTTTACATGCTGAACTCGTTTATCGATACTGACTCTAAATTGCATAAAATAATCTCCTTTTTCAGACATATATAATAGTATATCTTATTTAGTGATTAAAATCAGTTTTTGTTTTGAAAAATAATAAGTGAATTTTAATTTGTAGGAAGATAAATAAAATACAAATTGGAAAATAAAGTGCGATCGTCTAGAAAAATATAATCCATGCGCCAGAATAAAACTGAAATAAAGATTAATTCAAAAAGTAAATAAATTAAATATACAAATAACCATAATTTATTATATAATATAGAGAGCAAAATTATAAATCACTTTGGATAAAGCAACCGTGGCAAAACATAGCAGCAAATCTAATTCGTTATGCAAAATTGGTCTAATGAAAATTGCACTCGTTGACTGCATTATTGGTTTTTCTGCATAATTTAAAACACAAACATTTTATTTTATTGTGACACCTAAAGAGCACCCTGACATAGTATAATAAATAAGATAATTCTTAGTTCCGATAACTCTGCAGGGGGTAGAGCTGCTATTAGCCGTGAAGAAAGACATACAATTATTTTGCCTTCGATTTGTTCCCGTGCAACTGCACAAAATCAAACGGGGTTTCAAGAATTATTGCTAAATATGGCAACCGGCTTTGTCAGTGTTTCATTAGAGGAATATGAAAATGTCGTAGCTGAAGCCCTTGAAAATATGGGAAAACAGATCAATGTCGATTGCATCTATATTTATTTCTACGATTTTACCCGGGATATTGCCGCAAATGCTCATGAATGGTGTGCTGAAGATATTCCTTCTGAACCAGCAGAAATTAAACCAACACCCTTAAGCAAGATAAATACTATCTTAGATTCCCACCTAAAAGGTGAAGCAGTCTTTAACCCCCATAGCACAAGTGCAGAATATGAAAGTGCTGATAGTATTTTATCCGCCAGGCAGGGGATCAAATCTCTTGCCCTTTTCCCAATGAACTATAAGGAGTACTGCCTTGGCTTTGTCGCTTTTATTACAATTAAGGAAGCAAGGAAATTTTCAGAGAGCGAAGTATTTTTAATGGAAGCATTTGCAGAAATGTTATCCTGTGCCGAAGTGCGCCGTAGAAATGAAAAAGAACGTATGGAATTAAAAAAGAAGTATGTTGACCTGGTGGAACAAACCAGTGACTGGGTCTGGGAAATAGATGGTGAAGGGCATTTTACTTATGTTAATTACCAGGTAGAGCGAATAACCGGATTTACCCCTTCTGAGGTGCTTGGAAAAACCCCGTTTTCGTTTATGGTGGCAGATGAAGCAGATAGAGTGAAGAAAATATATTCTGGGGCAGCTGAAAAAAAGCAGCCCTTAAAACAGCTTGAGAACGAATATATTCATAAAGATGGTCACTTAGTTTCTTTTGAGACCAGTGGTATGCCGGTTTTAGACAAAGCTGGCCAGGTAAAAGGGTATCGGGGAATCAGCAGGGATGTAACTGCCCGCAAGGTAATTGAAAGGGCATTAAAAAATTCTGAGCAGAAATATAAGGAAATCATTGCTTCTATGGAAGAAGGGTATTATGAAGCTGACATTCACGGCACGATAATTAACTGCAATGATGCTACATGTCGCCTGACCGGTTATAAGCGCAAGGAGCTAATCGGAATAAGCTACAAACAACTCTTTAAGAATTATAGAGCAATCCACAAAGCCTTTTTGAAAGTTTATAGAAGTGAAAAACCTAACCCGGGCTTTACACAGGAGATAAGCCGTAAAGACGGCAGAATCTGTTACGGAGAGATTTCAATATCGCCGATTATCAACTTAGAAGGTTCTGTTACCGGTTTTCGAGGCGTTTTCCGTGATATCACAGAACGGGTACTTAGTGAGCGTAAATTAGCTTACTTAAGTATGCACGACAGACTGACAGGGGTATACAATCGTACCTATTTTGAGGAAGAGCTAAGGCGCCTTCATAATAGTCGTGAATATCCGATCACTGTGATCTATGCGGATGTAAATGGGCTTAAGGTGGTTAACGATGCCTTTGGCCATGAAAAAGGGGATCAACTTCTGAAAGCGGCTGCCGAAGTGCTGAGGCAATCACTGCGCAGCCCCGAAGTGATTGCCCGCATAGGTGGAGATGAATTTGCAGCAGTATTGGTTAACACTGATGAAGAAAATGGGAAAAAGATAGCATCCCGTATCCGGGAAAGAATTGAAACCTATAACCATAAAAATAAAACCATCCCGCTGAGCTTATCAATTGGAGTGGCAACAGCAAGCAGCAGAGAGACATCACTGACAGATCTTTTTAAGACAGCTGATGATTTAATGTATCGGGATAAAATGCTTCAGAGTAAACGGGACAGCATCAATGACTTAGAAAGCCTGATAAATTCTGTATTGGGCGCTGCGCCTTCTGTTTCAGTTAATTCCGATCGTTTGGCAAAACTCTGCAGGGCACTGGGCAACAAACTTAATCTTGTTCCACATCAATTATCAAAACTGGCCCTTTTAGCCAAGGTACATAACCTGGGTAAAGCAGGTATACCGAATCATGTCCTAAACAAGAAGGGAAAACTAAATAAAGAAGAGCATAGCCTTATCCGCCTTCATCCGGAGAAAGGCTATCGCATCGCGAATGCCTCGCAAGTGCTTTCCGGGATAGCGTCTCTTATTCTCAAGCATCATGAATGGTGGGATGGCAGCGGGTACCCTCTTGGTTTGAAGGGTAGAGATATCCCTGTAGAATGCCGCATCTTATCCGTCGTCGATGCTTTTATAAGCATGACTGGCAATGGCAACTACAGGGCTATTATGACTAACTCTGAAGCCTTTGCAGAGCTTAATAGATGTGCCGGCACGCAGTTTGATCCCGAAGTTGTAAATGCCTTTCATGAGCTTTATGAAGAAGTTAAACAAAGAGCGCGGAGAAAAATTAATTAATCATTTTCGTGTAAAGGTGCAAAATATTCGAAAGCGGTATTCATTGAAGGATACCGCTTTCGTTTAAGTGTTGTGCCAAGCTTATGCCAGCTATCACTGATAGTAATTAATCTTGGTATTTAAACGAGAGATTCATTTTAACCCTGAAGATAAGACTACCCTCCTCAATTTTCATATCCATTTCCTTTACTTCGGCAACCCTTAAGTCACGAAGCGATTTTGATGCAGTGTTAACAGCTACCTTGGCCGCCTCTTCCCATGATTTATCACTGGTTCCGATTATTTCAACTATCTTGTAAACGCTTTCCACAATAATCCCCCTTCCGTAAAATAATTGCTTATAGTCACATTCTATAGATAATTTAAGCACATGTCAATATTGCAATAATTTAATTTCCCGGGTTTTGGACAAGGGTATCGAAGGAAGGTTGAATCATTAAACCAACTGCACCCGGACCGATATGGGCACCTATAGCCGGACCAACCATACCAACGTGTAAGTCAATTATTTCATATTTGCCCTGCATCTCTTCAAGAAGTGCTTGGGCGCTTTCTTCAGCTCCTGTGTGCACAATTGAAAGGTTCACGGGGTTGTCAGCACTAACATTCTTGAGGGCAGCTTTTACCAGGCTGGGGATGACCTGTGAGCGACCGCGCACTTTGTCGTAAGGAGCGACCATACCTTCAGGGTCAGCATAAAGAACTGGTTTAATTTGCAGCAGTGATCCCAGCAGGGAAGCTGCTTTGCCGATGCGGCCGTTGCGCTGCAGGAATTCCAGGGTATCGACAGCAAAAACGCTGAATGTCCGGGTAATTGATTTTTCAGTCACTGTTAGGGTTTCTTCAAGTGTCA
>PWUG01000311.1 GCA_003562605.1 Syntrophomonadaceae bacterium
GTTTCAGCCAGGTTGGGGCATGCTACTACAGCTTTTACCTCTGATGTATATGGTCACCGCACTTTAAGTGACGATATCAAAATTGCTGAACTGTTCGAGCATACACTGTGTGCGGATCAATCCACTCAGTCCGAATAATGCCGTAGTTTTGGTCACCAAACGATCACCAACTTTAACATATTCCTACTAGTACCTTCCAAATGAGCAAAACTTAAGAGTGCCTCTCAGCCTCGGTAAAATGGGCACTCCCGCTACAAATAAATGGTGCGCCTGGCAGGGATCGAACCTGCGACACCCGGATTACGGATATGGTACAACGACCGTTACAGCTTATGACGTTGATGATAATGTGCTTCAGACGATAACGGTAAATATTGCAAATTAGTAAAAGTATTAGGTCCTTTTCGAAGAGAAAACATAAGATGGTTCATTGGCATAAAATGGCACAATCATCGAAAAAGGTTTCCCTGCTGTGCTGTACAGTGCGGATAGGGGCCGTGCCAACTTTCCCGTCAACATCCTTTTAGCCCTGGAACTGATCAAGCATGTCTTTGACTATACCGATGAAATTCTTCTGAACCAGTATCATTTCAACTCATTTCATCGAACTACTTGGTCTTGACACCCGGCAGCAACGCATGGACTCCACCTTGCTCTTTTGTTAATTCAATGAAAGAACGGGCAATCAGAAATGATTAAAGATACAGTAGCAATTCTTTCCTGGAATGTATCGCACAATGCGCTGGGCCGGGCTTATATGCTGGCCGAGGTCCTGTCTGAAGACTACAATGTCAGGCTGATCGGGTTTCTCTTTGAAGAACATGGCTCTTCAGTATGGGGTCCTGTAAAAAATGGGGCCATCCAGGTAGAGTGCTTTCCCGGGGGACATTACCCGGAGTTTGCTGCCAGGGTGGAGTCTATCGCCGCGGACTTGACGGTAGATCTGATCATCGTCTGCAAACCCAGGATGCCGTCCCTGCACCTGGGTTTGTTGACGAAAGCAATGCATCATAAGCCGATGCTGTTGGATATTGATGATTACGAACCCAGTTTTTTCAACCCACAGAAGGCTTATACAGGGAATGACCTGGTTACCCCTTACAGTAAAGTATGGACAGGTTTTGCAGAATTACTCATCCCCTATGCTGACCAGGTCCTGGTAGCCAGCACTGCCTTGCAGGAAAAATACGGGGGTACGATTATCCCCCATGCCCGGAATGAATTGCTTTTCCGGCCAGAAGTGTATGACAGAGACAAAAGACGGGGCGAGTTGGGAATTGCTCTCACAGACAAAGTCGTTCTGTTTTTAGGCACGCCGAGAAAACACAAAGGGTTATTTGAACTGATGGACGCCATCGTACAATGTAATAACGCAAGCTACAAGCTATGTGTCATCGGCTCTTTTCCTGATGCTGGGATAAAGGAAAAGCTGCAAGAGCTGGGTGGAGAGCAGTTACTCTTGTATCCTGATCAGCCCTTTGAAGAGATCCCCAAAAACCTGGTGATTGCAGATGCAGTTTGTTTGCTGCAGGATGTGCAGAGTGACGTGTCGAAATACCAGCTACCAGCGAAAGCCATTGACGCCATTGCCATGGGGATACCGGTCCTCGCTTTTCCAGCACCTCCCCTGAAAGGACTCATTGCAGAAGATTTGGTTATGCCCACGAGCCCGGAATCACTGGCCAGGGACTTAAACAAAGTATTAACCGCGGCAAATTCATTCAAGGAAAAACAGCTAGAAAAACGGCCTCTCTTTCTTCAAGAATATAGCTACGGAGCGATCAGAGATAAAATGCACGGGATCATCAACGATCTTCCCGCGAATCCAATGCCACCTCCCCGCAGTGTTTTTTCCAATATCAACGCACAAATTCAGTTGCTTGTAGATATCAACAAGCAACTTGAAAAAGAGCATGAACGTAATGAATCGCAGCGCTTAAAAATTAAACAATTGCAAGAGCAACGAAAATCCCTACAGGGACAACGAAAATCCCTACAGGAGCAACGAAAATCCCTGCAAGATCAGCGGATAGACCTGCAGGGCAAACTGAAAATTGTGGAACTCGATCTCAGGCTCGCGGAGCAGAGGCTTACGGCGATTCAAAAAAGCCGAACCTGGCGCTATACCTGGCCGCTGCGGAAAATGGCCGATTTATGCAAGCGGGCTATGCGGCAAACCATGCTTTGAACGCCAGGCGAACCTGGTGCAATGGAAAAGGGGAAATGATGTCTAGGGAAAGCAATCGATTGCGTCAAACACTCCAATATATCAAAAAGCAGGATTATGACCGCGCTGAAGAACTTGCTGCAGTGATCCTGGAGGACGAACCCGAAAATGAAAAAGCGCTCGGAAAAATCGTTGCCGAATATAAAGCCGCGCATCAATATGACAAGGCAGAAGAGCTCATTCAGAAAATGCTGGCGCGAAATCCTGACCATATCCTGGCTCTCCAGGAAAGCGCCGGCATGGCGTTCGAGCAGGGTCACTGGACAGAAAGTATTCGCCGGTATCTAAAATTGCAGGAGATGCTCGATCAACATCCCGGCGATAAGAACCAGCCATGGCTGGAGATTAATAAAATAATTATTAAAACACTATTAACAATGAAGAAATACGAAGCAGTCAAGAAGCAAAGGAGACTCGCCTTCGAAAAGCTTCACGGCAAGCAGGATCTCTTGGAGGCCCTGGAGGCCGGTGCCTGGTCATCCGCGGAGCCTGTAGCTGTAAGAACGGAGATGTTTATCAAGGGACAGGCAAGTTTTTATACCTGCCTGCATGTGATTGCCCAAGAAGATAAACAACTAAGTATCGTGGAAAAGTGTTTGAGTCCCGACTCCAGGGAACCTCAAATCTACAGAGCCATTGCAGAGAACCAGTTGTTTCAAGGCACCTTGTATGCAAAGACCCCTGGTATAAGAAAGATAAAAGAAAAAAACGTCTATACCAAGCTCTATTTAGATTACATTCGAGGAGAACAGGCTTCGCTCAAAATCATCAATCCGTACAGGCTGGGTGCGGCTCTAGGAGAAATTGCGGTAGAAATGACTGCTGTTCTGCCCCACCGCGGGTTTGAAATGAAGCCCGTGAAAGTCGTGCACATCGGAAACATGGCGAAACGTTTTATCAGCCAGGACAGTGCCGGAATGTCAAAAATTCTTCGCATACTGGAAAAGTTTAATGCACACGTGGTCCAAATCCAGGCCATGAAGAAAGACTTACCGCAGGTCTTTTCACATAATGATATCGCTGTGGGTAATGTTTTGCTGCAAAAGAACAAAAATGAGGAGTGCTATTTTTTTATAGATTGGGAGAAAGCTTCCTACAATACTATCGGATCGGATCTTGGAGGCATCCTCAAATGGAGCAAGTATAAAAAAATCGAACAGAAGGGAAAAGCGGAAGAAATCGAAACAGAGCTTTTAAATGGGTATTATTCTACTGTCTCTTCAGTATACCCCGGCTGTTCAATAGAAGATTTATCCTTTTCCTACTACTTGCATTTTATAACGAGCGGCTTATCTGCCACGGCAATTTCCCACGGGGATTTTAGCCTGCTCCAACGAATCGCTAACCGCTGCCAACGGTTATTAAATATGCTTGGTTGTGAAAAGCCATAAAACAAATCAAATGACAAAATAGAGGGTAGAATGAGAAAAACGATCAGAACAATGAGAAATCGGGTAGCTCTGCTGCTTACACCAGGACAGAAAGCAATCATTAAAAGAATTTTATCATTAATCACCAGGGGTGCCCGTAGAGTCACTGCAATTCTGCTACTCATGAAGTATAAGCTGGCGGGCGAAACGCGCAGGGTTGCTGTTCAGGAGCCCGACAGGGGTCGCGACCCGGTAGAGCTGTTGCACAGTGTGAAGCCCAACAACGAAGAAGCTTTAAAGAAAGAATATATTGAAAAAGGGCTGGATCAAGTGCCAGATACCTTCGTTCTCTACCGTATCATTGGCAACGATCTGTTCCCGAGGCACAGGAAAGGACAGTCGCGAGAAAACCTGCAGTTTATTCTTGAAAATGAACCGGAATTCAAATGTTGTGAAAAACGGTTTATCGTCAACCGTATAGTCGATAAGGAGGAAGAAAAGGCGATTTTACAGCTCTTGCGCGATTATCAAATGCTCTATCTCCACATTCCTTTTGACCCGGTAGAGTACAGAGGAACCAGCTGGGATACAGACTGCTTACCCGAACCAGGATACCTGGCCAGCAAGGCATTTGAGAACCTTGGAGTCGAACAGAAAGCCCGGGTCAGAGGGGCCATTTATCGCTGGAAAAATAACTATGTCATGAACAATAACGGCGCTCGCAATGCCGCGCTTCGTGATGGGAAAGGAAGGGCAAAATGGGTTCTCCCCTGGGACGGCAATTGTTTCGTTTCAGCGGCAGCATGGAAACACATCTACACGGATGTGACCGGCTCGCCCTACCTGAAGTATTTTGCTGTGCCCATGGCGCGGGTGGTTGACAATAACCAGCTGCTGACTGATGATTTTCTTCCCCACCCGGTAGAAGAGCCGCAGCTTATATTCAGAAGTGATGCCCAAGAAGAGTTTAACGAGAACTTCTGTTACGGGCGTCGTCCTAAGGTGGAGCTTTTCTGGAGGCTGGGCATACCTGGTAAGTGGGACGGCTGGAAAGATGACCCCTGGGATCAAACGCGAAGATCCTTATCTCCAGAAGCCAGGCAGTATGGGGTCGCTGGTTGGGTAGCCCGCATGTTTTCCGGCATGGAGGCATTGGAAAAGGATAACAGAGAGAGTTTTAAGCAAAGAGGGCTTGCTCGGTTGGAGTCTGTTATCTCGACTCTGTGCAGTATTGATGTCATGGTATCGGGTGTTTCTGCGGAGGTCCTGACCAGTTTTCATCTGGATGTCCTGGAGGAAGAACGGAGGTCTTATCACGCGGGGATCAACTCCACGCTTACAGCGCTTATTGGTCAACTGCAGGCCGATGCAGAGCAGAGTTTGCAGCGAGGTTTACATACAGTGATTGACAAAACCACACTTCCGCCGAGTGGTGACCCCAAGGATTACTGGCATCCGGCACCTTATTGGTGGCCGAATCCGAAAACTCGCAGCGGCCTACCTTATATTCATCGTGACGGGAAAAGGGTTCCCGGGACTCGAATGTACGAGCCCGAAAGTGAAAAATATGACCGGACTCGCCTGCAGCGGGTTTTTGACGACTCAACTGTCTTGGCCCTGGCCTGGATGTTTACCGGTGAAGAAGAGTATGTTGAGTACGGAACAAGGATCTTGGAACGGTTTTTTGTCAATCCTCAAACAGGAATGAAACCCCACTTGAAATATGCCCAGGTCAGGATGGGCCACAATAACAATTTGGGTACGAATTCGGGAATTATCGAAATGAAAGACATGTATTACTACCTTGACTCGGTTCGGTTGTTCAACTTGTCTGGGTATATTACAGAAGATTTGCTGCGACGCTTTAAAGACTGGCTTTCCAACTACCTGGAATGGTTACTGGAATCTCCTCAAGGTCAGAAAGAGCGCAGGGCAATAAATAACCATGGGACCTACTACGACCTTCAGGTTGCTTCCCTTGCCGCCTTTCTGGATGAACGTGCGCTGGTCTTTGAAACATTGACACGCGCCCAATCGAGGATTGCGCAGCAATTTGCCCCGGACGGTTCACAACCGCAGGAACTAAATCGCACTGTTACCGCTCACTATTGTTGTTTTAATTTCCAGGGGTGGATTAACCTGGCAGAGATCGCTTCTCGCTGGGGAGGGGATTTTTGGTCTTACCGGGCTTCCAATGGAGCGAGCTTGGTGCAAGGGGCCAGGTGGCTCCTTGCTTACGCTGGACAGAAATGGCCTTTTCAGCAAATTGATGCCTTTGACGACGACCGCTTTGCCCCCATCTGGTTCGGTATACCCGGAAATGATTTAGAATTCCCTCCAAAGGCCAACATTCCTGAATCAAAATATAAAGTAAAGCCCAAATTTTATCCCCATGACGGGATTAAACCATACTGGAATCTCGGGTGTAATTTTAGCGATGGGTAATGCAGGTGAAGCAACAACGATCTGCTTGAGGCTGTCCGGGTTGGCTGTGAATAATACAACCCGCTGTTCTTCGCTGGGTGCAGGAAAGAAGCAGTGATTCAGCGAAATCACGTCCGGGTTTTTTTTGTGCGGGCTCATTTGGATAGATGAAACAGGATGGTACAACATGGAATTCTCAATCATTATTCCCCTATTTAACGAACAAGAGAATCTGGAGGGCCTACTCGGCTCGCTGCAAAGACTCCATTACGATCCCGACTTATTTGAAACCATCTTGATCAACAACAATTCCACGGATGATACTGCGGCTAAGGCAACTCGCTTCGCCAGGGACGGTCTAGTGCTTCTTCACGAAAATAAAAAAGGTGCTTATGCGGCCAGAAACAAAGGTATTGCATCTGCCAGGGGAAAGTTTTGCTGTTTTACGGACGGAGACTGCCAGGTTGACGAGAACTGGCTCTTAGAGGCCCAAAAAATTATCGATGAAAAAGCGCCGGATATCATTGCTGGCAAGGTGACTCAAACAGACCCGCAGAAGAATCTTGTTTCCAGGTATGATGCGCTGTGTTTTTTACAGCAGGAAAGGCTGGTGCAAAATAATTCGGCGGCTACGGCCAACTTGGTTGTCAGAAAAGAACTGTTCGATGCGCTAGGCAAGTTTGACGAACGCATGACAACGGGAGGGGATATGGAGTTTGTCCAGAGGGCTGTGAGGCATGGCTATGTTTTGCTCTATCAAGAAAAAATGATTATTTATCATAAAAGCCGGACAGATTTCTTCCAGGTTCGCGATAAGCTTTTGCGGTTTTGGCATAATGATTATAGATATCCCGGGATTTACAGGAAAACAATGAGCCTGGGTTTGCTTCCAGGTGCCAGGACGCTCACCGCTGCTTTTCAAAAACGTTCCATCAGCGGTAGGGAATTTTTGGGGCTGCTTCTTTTATCACTGGTCTTGGGTTTTTCTGTCATGGCAAATCGGGTTAAACAAAAACTTGTCCGGTAGTCTGATGGCACGCTTACTTTAGACCTTTTTCCTAAAAAAGAAAAGAAGGTGGCCTGCGGATCGTTGAAAACGGCTGTGCACATAACCACGGTTCACCATCCTTTTGATAATCGAATTTTTTACAAGGAATGCGTCAGCCTGGCCGAGATGGGTTACAGGGTTGTGCTGGTGGTTCCTCATGAGCGAGATGAAGTGGTGCAGGGGGTGGAGATTCGCGCTTTGCCCAAACCCCGCAACCGCTTTTTTCGCATTTTTTTCACAACCTGGCAGGCCTGCGGGATGTCCTTAAAGGAACAAGCGGATATCTGCCACTTCCATGATCCGGAGTTAATTCCGGTAGGTATGTTTTTAAGGATGCTGGGGAAAAAAGTGGTCTATGATATTCATGAAGATTACGTTACATCTATGCTATACGTGGATAGGGCATACCTGCCCGGGCCAATTCGGTTTCTCGCTTCCAGGGCTATGGCAGGCATTGAATCCCTCTGCGGGCGTTTTTTCGAGAAGGTGCTGGCAGAAAAGTATTATACCAAACGTTTTCCCCGGGGGGTGCAGGTCCTAAACTACTCCAGAACAGACCTATACCCGGTGCCAAAAAACCACTTGTCAATACCCTCCGCCACTTCCTGCATTTCTCACACCCACCCCGCCCCACGACTTCTCTATACAGGAAATATCTCCAAAGAGCGGGGAGCCGTGCAGCATGCCAGGCTGGTTAGCTTTATGGAAGATGTCCATATTTTTATGGTGGGAAAATGTGATGAACAGCTGGCTGAAGAACTCATGGAGGCTGCGGGTGCAGGAAGGGATCGGCTGCA
>PWUG01000368.1 GCA_003562605.1 Syntrophomonadaceae bacterium
AAACGAACTTCATTCATCATGAAAGTGCGCAAGTCTACCTTAGGATCCTTCGAGTCAAGTATAAACGGGTTTTTGCCCTCTGCCGTTAGCAGCGGGTTGAAGCGGTATAGAGGCCAGTAACCTGATTCCACAGCCAGTTTGCCTTCCCGCTGGCTCATGCTCATGTCTATACCGTGAGCTATACAGGGCGAGTAAGCGATGATCAATGATGGCCCGGGATAAGATTCGGCTTCGACAAGCGCTTTGATGAATTGATTTTTATTTGCACCCATCGAAACCATGGCCACATAAACATATCCGTAGGTAACAGCCATCAGGCCCAGGTCTTTTTTGCGCATTTCCTTACCCGCTGCGGCAAACTTGGCAATAGCAGCAGTAGGTGTTGCTTTTGATGACTGCCCGCCGGTGTTGGAGTAAACCTCTGTATCCAAGACCAGGATATTGACATCAGCGCCTGTGGAGATCACATGGTCGAGGCCGCCAAAACCGATATCGTATGCCCAGCCGTCTCCACCAAAGATCCAGATAGAACGCTTGGGCAGCAGGGTTGCACTCTCCCGGATCTGTTTAAGCAGTTCTTCATTTTCGGGTTTTGCCTTTTCTATTTCCAGGAGGTCTCTTACTTCTTCGGCAGCTTTAAGGGAAGGTTCACCCAGGTCTTTAACCTCGAGCCAATTTTGCAGCGCCTTCATTAAGGGCTCGGAAATTGACGTTTGCAGGATTTGATTAACCTGTTCAATCAACTTTGCCCTGAGTTGGTTTACAGCCAGAGAATAACCGTAACCAAATTCAGCATTATCCTCAAAGAGCGAACTGGCCCAGGCCGGCCCACGCCCCCTGCTGTCAACTGTATAGGGTACTGTTGGAGCGTTACCGCCGTAAATTGATGAACAGCCGGTTGCGTTGGCAACGAGCATTCGATTTCCGTATAGTTGAGTTATTACCTTGACATAAGGGGTTTCGCCGCAGCCGGCACAGGCACCGGAAAATTCGAATAGAGGTTTACGGTACTGGCTGCCACGTACAGTATTAGCAGAAATGTCAAGATCAAGCTCGGGTAGGTTTTCTGCAAATCGGAAGTTGGCATCTTCGACGCTTCCTACTGCTTCAAGCGGTTTCAATTCCAGCGCATTCGGTTTGGCAGGGCAGACATCTACACAGTTTCCGCAGCCGGTGCAGTCAAGCGGAGTAACCTGGATGCGGTATTGCAGCCCTTTTATATCTTTGCCGCTGCCTTCCAACGTTACGAAGCTATCAGGGGCATCTTTCAGGTCTTCGGAGCGTGCCAGGTATGGCCTGACTGCTGCGTGCGGGCAGACGAAGGAGCACTGGTTGCACTGGATGCAGTTCTCGGGGATCCAGACAGGGACCTGGATAGCGATGCCGCGTTTTTCGTAACGGGTTGTTGCCGTCGGGACGGTACCGTCGGGATTAAAGGCACTAACGGGCAGGTCATCCCCTTTAAGCTCTATCATCGGGTAAATAGTATCGCAAACATACTGTGGAGCATCTTCAGGCTCAAAGACAGCACCCCTGTCTGCATCGGCCCAGCTATCCGGGTAAGCGATTTCCTCGAGCGCTTCCAGGGCTTTATAAATTGCAGAGACATTCTTTTCTACAATTTCGGCTCCTTTTTTGCCATACGATTTCTGGATCATCTTCTCAATTTCTTTAAAGGCCAACTCAGGTTCGATTACCTCTGACAGCTTAAAGAAAGCGGCCTGCATAATGACATTAATTCTGCCGCCAAGACCGATCTCACCTGCAATCCTAAAAGCATCGATGTTGTAGAACTTCAACTTCTTGTTGGCGATGGTTTGTTTCATTTGCGCAGGAAGATGTTCTTCCATCTCCTTGATGCTCCAATCGGAGTTCAGAAGGAATACTCCGTCTTCCCTTATTCCTTCGAGGATATCGTAACGCGTGACGAAAGAAGGATTGTGGCAGGCAACAAAGTCGGCCTGGTCAATTTGATAGGTCGATTTGATTTCACTGGGTCCGAAGCGCAGGTGAGATACGGTAATCCCGCCCGATTTTTTCGAATCGTAGACGAAATAACCCTGGGCATAAAGGTCCGTGTTATTGCCGATAATTATAATACTGTTCTTATTGGCGCCGACTGTTCCGTCTGCTCCGAGTCCGAAAAATTTGGCCCGGTAAGTCCCTTCCGGAGAAGTATCCAGGCATTCGGGAACTTCGAGAGATGTATGGGTTACATCATCGGTAATTCCGACGGTAAAATGGTTTTTCGGTTGTTCAGAATTCAGGTTATCGAGAACACCTTTAACCATGCAGGGATTAAACTCCTTAGAACCCAATCCGTAACGGCCGCCGATGATAAGGGGGGTCTTATGGACTTCCATCAGGGCGGTACAGATATCCTGGTAAAGCGGCTCTCCCAGTGCGCCCGGTTCCTTGGTCCGGTCCAAAACGGCTATTTTTTTGCAGCTGGAGGGTAGCACGGATAAAAAGTGTTCCCTGGAAAACGGCCGGTATAGGCGAACTTTAATCAGGCCCACTTTTTCTCCCTGCTTATTGAGGTAATCAACAGTTTCTTCTATAGTTTCACAGGCCGAACCCATACAGACTATGACTGATTCGGCGTCAGAAGCCCCGCAATAATCGAAGAGGTTGTAGCGCCGCCCGGTAAGTTCAAAAACCTGTTCCATGACTGCCTCGACCTGCTCGGGAGTTTCAAAGTAAAAGCGGTTTGCTGCTTCCCTGTTCTGGAAGTAAATATCGGGATTCTGGGCTGTGCCGCGCTGATGAGGGTTTTCGGGATTTAGAGCGCGTTCCCGGAAAGCTTTGATTGCATCCCAGTCAACCATTTTTTTAATATCCTCATAGTCGATAAGCTCTACTTTCTGGACTTCATGGGAAGTTCGGAAACCGTCAAAGAAGTGTAAGAAGGGCACTCTTGTTTTAATAGTCCTCAGGTGGGCAACCAGACCCAGGTCGATTACTTCCTGGACCGAGTTGGAAGACAGCAAAGCAAATCCGGTCTGGCGGGCAGCCATAACATCGGAATGATCCCCGAATATAGATAATGCATGCGTGGATAAGGCTCTTGCCGAAACATGAAATACCGAAGGCAGAAGTTCACCCGAAATTTTGTACATGTTGGGGATTTTCAGTAGCAATCCCTGGGAAGCGGTAAATGTAGTGGTCAGAGCGCCGCTTACCAGCGACCCGTGCACTGCCCCTGCTGCTCCGGCCTCCGATTGCATGGTTGCCACATGCAGGGTTTGATCAAAAATATTTTTTCGGCCGTATGCGGCCCATTCATCGCATATCTCAGCCATAGGAGATGACGGCGTGATTGGATAGATTGCCGCAACATCGCTAAGGGCGTAAGCAATGTACGATGCAGCTGTATTGCCGTCCATTGTTTCAATCTGCTTACTCAATAAAAACACCTCCATATGTAAGTGTTGTGAAAACGGTTTATTTTACAAAATCTTCCGTATGTAACCTTGTTGATTTTAACATTTTATATTGACCATTACAAGTTTAGTGGTAGAAAGAATATCGCTAATGCGGGAGAAAGGGCCGGGTTTCTTATCTATTGGGGCTGATATTATAAATTTAATGAGTATGTGTTAAAATGCAACCATGGGAACTACATATATTGAATATCAACAGCATCACATTCTGGTGGTAGAAGATGAAGAGGATATTGTCCGACTCCTCACCTTCCATCTTGAAAAGGAAGGATACAGGGTAAGCAGCTCCGGAAACGGCAGGGAAGCACTTGAGATAGCTTTCGAGCAAACCCCGGACTTGGTTATTCTTGATATTATGCTACCTGAAATGGACGGCCTGGAGGTGTGCCGCCGCCTGCGCAGCAGTGAAAAAACCGCTTCCATACCAGTTTTGATCCTATCGGCTCGTAAAGAAGAATTCGACAAGGTACTCGGTCTGGAACTCGGAGCTGATGATTATATGGTTAAACCTTTTTCTGTGCGTGAACTGGTAGCCCGGGTCAGGGCCATGCTGCGGCGCCTTGAACAAAAAGGGGTGCCTGAGAAAAGACAGGATGGTGAAGAAATCTTATCTCTGAGAGACATTACACTCTATCCAGAACAACACAGGGTTGAAGTTGACGGTGAGGAACGTATATTAACCCATAAAGAATTTTTACTGCTTAATCTGCTGATGGCCAATGCCGGTAAAGTTTTAACCAGGGAGATGCTGCTAGATAAAGTCTGGAATTACGAAGTGGAAGTAGATACCCGTACCGTTGACGTTCATATCCGCTATCTGAGGCAAAAAATTGAGGCTGATCCAGCCAACCCCCAATATATTGAAACCGTCCGGGGAGTTGGTTATAAATTCAAAGTTAACAGGGGGAGGCAGCATTCTTCATCCTGCTAACTTTATGTTGACTCGGGGGGTTATACTTTGTTTACCGGTATCCGCCGCAAACTGATTATTTATTATTTGGTTGTTATTGCTGTCATCGTTATCCTGATGGGGGCATTTTTTATCTTCTTTTTAAATTATTTCTATATGCAAACCCTTCGTGAGAACCTGTATAGCCAGGCTCGCCTGGCCTCGGCACTGGTCGAAGAGATGTTGGCCCGTAATGCCGACTATGAGGAAATCGACCAGCTTAGCAAAGATATTGGTAATAATCTTGGTGTAAGGATTACACTTGTCGCCGTAAACGGGACTGTTCTGGCCGATTCGGATGAAGATCCAACGTTTATGGATAATCATCTTAACCGACCTGAAATAATAGCAGCGATGGAAAGTGGACAGGGGATTGCATCCAGACATAGTGAAACCCTGGGTGAAGAGATGTACTATCTTGCTATTCCCCTTCAGGGGACAGCAATCTCAGGTTCAGAACGGGAAACAGCTGCGATAATACGCCTTGCGCTTCCACTGGCAACGATTAACAGGGCAATATCGAACCTTGTTCTTTTTATCCTGGGGGCTCTGCTGCTATCGTCAATTTTTGCCCTGGTCACAGCAGTAGTTTTTTCTCAACGCATAACGGGACCGATCAGTGAGATTAGCAATGCTGCTCACTCTATTGCTGAAGGTAATTTTAATCCGTCACTGGAAGTGCCCGGCAGGGATGAACTGTCGGCATTGGCCCAGAATATTAAAGAGATGGGACAGTCACTGGATAAGAAGATAGAACAGGTTCTCTGGGAGAAAAATAAAGTTGAAACTGTAGTTGCCTCTATGAGAAGTGGAATTATATTAACTGACCGTGAATTAAATATTGAGTTGATTAACCCGGCCGCGGAGGAGCTATTTGATATAAAACGTTCAGAAGTAATTGGCAAACCTTTTAACAGGGCTATCAGGTATTATGCTCTCAACGAGAACCTGCAGGCCCTTTGCAGTGATGGTGAAGCCAGGGTAATGGAGGTTAACCTTTATTATCCCAGGGCTGCTGTTCTTGATACATATCTTCTCCCGGTCTCAGGTATGGACAAAAAGATTATAGGCACCCTTATTCTCTTTCATGAAACGACTGAACTACGTTCGCTGGAGAAAATGCGCAGTGATTTTGTTGCTAACGCATCTCACGAATTAAGGACTCCTTTAACTGCAATTCGTGGGTATACTGAAACTATACTTCATGAAGAACTAACTCGTGACCAGCTGATCGCTTTCCTGTGGGTAATTGACAAAGAAACAAGGCGGCTATCTAACCTGCTTGACGATTTACTCGACCTGGCCCAGATAGAAAACGAAAAAGGTTTTGTAAAAAAAGAACCGGTTGACTTAACAGTTTTGGCCGGCGAAGCGATCCAGAGAGTAGAAGATTTAAGAATAAGTCGTAGCGCTATAATAAAGGCAACAATTCCCAATTACCCTGTTTATATTTCCGGCAACCCTGATTGGCTGCGGCAAGCCCTGGTCAATATCCTGGAAAACAGCATAAGGCATGGTTACGAGAACGGTAAGATAAAAATCGCTATATATTTAGAGGATCGCCATGCAATAGTTGAGGTCAGTGATGATGGGCCTGGCATAAATGAGGCTGATTTACCTTATGTTTTCGAGAGGTTTTACCGTGCCGACAAGGCTCGGTCCCGTAAGAGCGGTGGAACCGGTTTAGGACTATCTATCGTCAAACATATTATGGCAGCCCATGATGCATCCTATGAGCTGCAGAGCAAAATAGGAGAAGGAACAACCTTCACATTAGCCCTTCCACTTTCTAACGCTTAATATTTAACCTCGATTTAACATTCTTTTTACCTTTCCTTCCTTTATATTTAACCTGCAAGATTTATACTCATCCTGGTTATATTATTCTATAGGAGGATCAGTATGAATCAGAAAAGGTGGTTGACTTTAGCAGGTATTGTTTTACTGGCATCTGTTATGTTTTTGGCAGGCTGTGGTGGCCAGCAGGCGACAGATCCGGTTGAAACACCGGATAATGGCGATGAAGGCGACGACGTTCAGGAAGAAGTCAAAGAACCCGCTTCCATTATGCTTGGTGGTTCTGACTCGGAAGTAAACGTTGTAACAAGGTTAGCTGAAGAGTATATGAATGACAACTCACATGTTTCTATTGCCGTTACCGGTGGTGGATCCGGCGTTGGGATTTCTTCACTCATTGACGGTGACATAGATATTGCTAACTCTTCCCGTCCGATGAAAGATTCAGAATTAGAAGATTTGAAAGCAAATCATGGTGTAGACGCTTATGCCGTTCGTTTTGCAGTTGATGGTGTTGCAGTTCTGGTAAATGAGAATAATCCGGTTGAAGAGTTGACCGTTGACCAGGTTGGAGCGATTTATCGCGGTGAAATAACCAACTGGTCCGAAGTTGGTGGAGAAGATATGGAAATCACCCTCTATGGGCGCCAGAGTACTTCAGGGACCTACGTATTTTTTATGGAACTGGTTGTCCGGGGTGAATACTCTGAAAGAAAACGCAACATGGCCGGAACATCTGACATTGTTGAAGCGGTTATTGGCGATGCTGGCGGAATTGGTTATGCCGCTATCGGTTATGCCGATCAAGATGGTGTAAAAGCTCTTTTAATAGCAGCAGATGAAGGTTCACAGGCATATGATCCAACAGTTTTAGAAAATGTAACCAGCGGCGACTATCCACTGACCCGCCCGCTCTATCAGTACATAGTCGGTAAGCCTGAAGGTGCTTTGCTTGACTTCTTCCTCTTTGAAATTAGCGATGCCGGACAAGCAATCGTTTTAGAGGAAGGCTTTTACCCGATTACCGCTGCTGATGTTGAATTCAACAAAGCTGCTCTGCAATAAGAAATTCCTCATAACCCTGCAGCACACTACCTTGGCAGTGTGCTGCAGGGACAGTTTATGAAAGCCGGCCTGTGAATATTTCACCAGCTGACTTGTTGAAGGAGGATGTCCTTGCTTTCCTTATCTGAGAAATTAATGAAAGGTTTATTTTTAATATGTGGCCTGGCCATTATTTTATTTTTAGGCGGGATCTTATTTACACTTCTCTCAAACAGCTGGCCGGCACTTAGGGAAATGGGCCTGGGGCCATTTTTAACCCCCGGCAGGTGGAACCCGGGAGCTTACGGTGAACCCACATACAGCCTGTTTAACATGATTTACGGCACATTTTTAGTTACCGTGGGTGCGCTAATTTTTGCAGTTCCCATTGGAGTCGCTGCGGCTGCTTACCTGGCTGAGATAGCCGCCCCCTGGGAAAGGGAACTATTTAAACCTGTTGTAGAAGTTCTAGCCGGTATCCCTTCTGTTGTGCTTGGTTTTTTCGGTCTTGTAGTTATTGCTCCCCTTATATCTCGTGTTTTTAATATCCCAAGCGGGATAACAGCCTTGAATGGGGCTATACTGGTTGGGATTATGGCCATGCCCACTATCATTACCCTGGCCGAGGA
>PWUG01000094.1 GCA_003562605.1 Syntrophomonadaceae bacterium
GTCATCGGAGGCAGCCTTGCTTTTACTACCATTACAGATGGTGTAGTTCCATACTGGTTGTCATCGATAATTATTATCAGCGTGTCTTTAATTTACACTTTGCCCGCCGGCATGAGGGGCACTGTCTGGACTGATATTTTTCAGGGCACCATTTTCCTGGTTGTTGCTGTTCTGCTCCTGGTTGCCGTAGCCCAGGCCCTTGGGGGTTTTACTGCTATCACGGAGCGGATCATGCAGGAAAATCCGGCTATGCTGCAAAGAGGCCAGTCACCTCAGCTTGCCCCGATAAACTGGTTTAGCTTTTCGTTTATTAATTCTATTGCCGTAATCGTATTTCCCCAGATGTATACACGTATTCTCGCCGCCCGCAGCAGCAGCAATTTGAAGCGGGTCAGTATATATTATCCCCTGGCCCTTGCCGCTATATTTGGAGTGTCCACCCTGCTCGGGGTTTGGGGTTCAGTGGCTGTACCGGGGTTGGTGGGCAAAGATGCCGACAATATTGTGCCGCTGTTAATTCACCAGTTCCTTTCACCTGCCTGGATGGTCCTCGGTTTGGTGGTTATCCTGGCTGTGGTCAAATCATCCATCGATTCCCAGCTTCTCTCTGTGACCCACCTGGTTACCGACGACTTTTTGCCCCGCCTGAAGCGTTTAAGTTCTCAGCAAGCTGTTTTCTGGGGCCGTATCCTGCTGGTTGTTTTCGCTGCAGTGGCTTTTTATATTGCCCTGGTACGTCCGGCAGCAATTTTAAGTATTGCCGCTTTCGCTTTCTCCGGATTCTCTGTGATGCTGCCGGTAATGGTAGGCGCCTTGTATTGGCCGCGGGCTAACAAGTATGGAGCCTGCGCAGCCCTGATCCTACCGGCAATAATGCTGCACCTCTGGTATCTGAATATTTTACCGGCCTGGACAACTTTCGGTTTTATGCCGGTGTTCCCTTCCTTTATCCTGGCCATTATAACGTTGGTAGTTGTTTCATACCTGACACCTGCTCCGCCACCCGAGCAGCGGGAAAAAACCTTTGCTATTTTTGACAGGGTTTTTAATAATACAGTGAATGAACCGGTAGTCAGTATTAAGGATAAAATAGGATAAATTATTTCATTTTACACAACTTATGCTAACAATAAACGCAGCAAATAATCGAAGCAGCCAGATAAGCCAAGAGTTTTCTAACCGTTTTCTTGTAGTCGTAACCATGGCCTATATTGCCGGTATTGTAATAAGCCGTCTCTGGTTGGAAAATTCGACAGTTACCTATCTGCCGGTTGGTATTTTTTTGTTTTTGGTTTTAGCCGCCCTTTACTTGAGGTATTTATCTTTCTACAGGGCAATCCTTATCCTGGTGATTGCAGCGGCCGGAGGATTTGCCTTTTTCTATGCTTTTCAGCATTCAGACGGCGGGTTGATTAACTATACCGGTTTTCCCGTAACCGTAGAGGGCACAGTGGTTGACGAGCCGCTCTGCTATGCCGACCATACTGCTTACCGTTTAAGTTCAGAAGTGGTGGAGACAAGTGAAGGGCGTTTCCCGGTAACAGGTACGCTGTTGGTTAAAATCTACGGTGATGGAGGGGAGAATTACTGGTTTGGTGAACGCCTTCGCCTGAGTGGAACAATTGTTGAACCACGAGGTCAGCGCAATCCGGGTGGGTTTGATTACCGTTTTTACCTGCTCAGCCAGGGTATTGATGCCTTGATTTACCCCTCCACAGCCCGGGTAAGCTCTCTGGGTCCCGGCAAAGTCAGTAAAATGACAGAATCGGCAGTAATAATACGCGGTGCCATGACGGAGTCCATAAAAAGTGCTTTGCCTTCGCCTTCCGCCGAGTTGTTAACGGCAATACTTTTCGGCCAGAGGCACCATTTGCCGGAAGAGGTTGAAGATAATTTTCGCCGGGCAGGTGTCGGCCACTTGTTGGCCGTGTCGGGTTTGCATGTAGGAATGGTTGCCACCATGGTTCTCGGCTTATGGCGACGACTGAACCTGAAAGGGAACCTGCCACTGGTTCTGGCAATAGCCCTGGTTATCGCTTACGCCTATCTGACCGGTATGCGCCCGTCTGCACTGAGAGCTGCTCTCATGGTCTCTATTGCACTGGGTGCTCTGCTGCTGGACCGGGAAAAGGATTTGCCTACGGCAGTTGCTTTTGCCGCCCTGGTCACTCTTTTTCTTAATCCTCTTTTGCTGTTTACGATTGGTTTTCAGCTATCTTATGCAGCCACCCTTGCCCTGATTTACAGCTACCGCCCCCTGCAAAGGGTATTGTCTTATTTGCGCTGTCCCCGCTATTTGCTTGCTCCCCTGGCGATAACCCTGGCCGCGCAGATCGGTGTCCTGCCGCTTTGTATTTACTATTTTCAATATATGCCAACAGGTGCCCTGCTTTTTAACTTACTGCTGTTACCATTAATTGCTTTTGTTGTCGGATTAGGTTTAACCGGAGCTTTAATCAGCCTTTTTTTCCCCGCGGCGGGCGCTTATCTGCTCTGGGCCTCACGCCCGCTCCTGGAGTTGATGTTGTTAATAACTGCGTTGAGCCGTCTTCCGGGTTTCTATATCCCCATTAATCCTCCCGGGATCCCATTTTTATTGATATTTTATGGGTTGTTGGCAGCATCACTTTTATTTTATTACCGCTGGGATAATCACAATCGCTGGTTGGAAAAAATATCTGTACTTGATTATGCGCAGTCAATTCTTTCCGGATTGCTGCCTGGCAAACGCATCCGCTTGCATTTCGTAGCCGGCTCAGTTCTAATTCTGGCCGTAATATTTATTTGGTCGGGTATATTACTGCCATCAAAATCAATACTGACTGTGACCTTCATTGATGTGGGACAGGGTGCTTCGGGTTTAATTGAAACGCCCTGCGGGGCAGTGATCCTGGTCGATGCCGGAGGCCAATCCGCCTGGGTTGGCAACCCGGGAGAGATAGGTGAACGAGTCCTGCTGCCTTTCCTCAGGCGACAGGGTATCCGCAGCATTGATCTGGCCGTAATTACTCATCCCCATGAAGACCACTTTGGAGGGTTTATCCCCCTGGTCGATGAAATTGCTCTTGAAAGAATCCTGATTTCTCCGGTTGCAGGTGAAACGGAGCACTATGATAACCTGCTTAATCAGGCGGAATTAGCAGGATCGTTAATCAGCCAAACTATTGACGGTCAAACCTGGCGCTGCGGGACAGAATTAATATTGGAGATAATAGGGCCTCCGGAACCCCTGTTCAGTGGAACAACCAGCGATCTCAACAACAACTCAATCGTATTCATTCTTCGCTATGGTGAAATTCGGATGCTTTTTACCGGCGATATAGAAGATGCAGCCGTCATCGATCTCTTCAGGCGTCGGATCGATCTCAGGGCAGATTTACTACTTATTCCTCACCACGGCGGCTATATGGAAGCCATGCCTGCATTTTTGGAAGCTGTCAGGCCTTCCCTGTCCATCATCCAGGTCGGCCCAAATTCTTATGGCCATCCTCATCCTTACATCATCGGCGCCCTTGAAGATGCAGGTGTGCCGATCTACCGTAACGATCACCACGGGGCGATTATCGTCAAAACTGACGGCACCAGGATGCAGGTTACAACTACAGAGCAGCCAACCCTGGTCAGGCAATAATTTTTTATACATAACAGGAAAACAATTCATTTCGACGAAACTTATTATTTGTGGTTTGATTGTTGAATGATTTTGCCAAGAACACGACAAGAATACTGAAAGGCGGGGGAAAGTCATTTTGGAACCGGAAAAGATAGCCCAACTGGTAAGTCAAAACGATAATGACTCCCGCCGTGTACTTTTCGAAGCATATTACAAGCGCACTTTTGCAGTTGCCTATAACATATTGCGACGCCGGGAAAATGCTGAAGATATCACCCAGGATGCTTTCATCAAGGCCTTTCAGAATCTTCATCAACTGCAGGACGAGACTAAATTCGGGGCCTGGCTGGCGGTAATTGCTTCGAACCTGGCCCGTAACTACCTTAAGCGGGAAAAGAAAATTCTATTGACTGATGAACTGCCGGAAATCCGGTCTGCTTCGGTACCTAATGATACGGAAGAGGAAGTTATGCGCAGTCTGGAAGTAGATCGGGTCAGGGCAGCAGTTAGAACTCTGCCACCCGAGCAGTACCAGGTTATAGTTCTACAGTATTACTATGATTTAAAAGTAGATGAAATTGCCGCCATGCTTAATATAAGAACCGGGACAGTTAAGTCGCGTCTTTTTCGCGCCAGGCAAAAATTGGCCGATTCATTGGAACCTGAAGTGGGTTAAGCTTGTCTTTAAGGTGAAGGAGGTGACCGGGATAAATGCCTGAAAAGCGAAACCTAAAGTTAAACGATGATTTAATCAGGAAGGCAATGGCTCTGGAAATAGACTGTATTGAAGCTAAGCAGGCCGGAAAGGCCTGGCAGCGTATTGAATCTCACCTGGAACAACCCCGGCCCTCTTATCGGAAACGAATCTTTAGTTTTACCTGGGGACGTGCTGCTGCGGTTGCTGCTGCCTGCCTTGTCCTTGTCGTGGGCGGTCTCGGCATTTTTCGGACTGTCCAGTTCGCTGTCCCTCTTGCAGACTCTGATATGCCGGCAGAGCAAGCTAATGAAGTTGGCGTATTGCGGGTTGAAGATGATGCTGATTTGTTTGAAGCCCCGGAAGAGGAGGCCGAGAGGGGAGATCTTGATCTACAGTTTTTTTTAGGTGAACCTGACCCCATGCCTCCGGCCTGGCCTCCAATTTTACCTGGAAACTATTTTCTTGATGGAGAAATAATTTTTGTTGAAGCCGGCGAACCCGAGTATCAGGGAGCAATTTACCTCAGCAGCGATGCCGGTTTGCTCCTGGTTAAATCAGAAGTTCCCGGTGAAGGGATACCCGTGTTTTTAGAACACCTGGGTGACCATATCCAGGTTGACTTGCAGGATTTCGATAAGAAAAATAGGTTTACATTACTGAGAGTGGAAGAACGTCCGGGCCTGGCCTGGCCGGATAACGGGGGTAGCCGGGCCCTACTGGTTCTTTTCGGTGATATTGCAGAGGAAGAGCTTAAAAGGATAGCTGCTTTCCTGTATTAAGCCTTATATGGGTTCTACGGCTTGATATACTTCATCATTTTACGCAGTTTCTTGCCGACCTTTACGATCAGGTGGTTTTCTTCTATTTTCCTGAGCGCCTTGAACTGTGGCTGGTTGGCCTGGTTTTCAGATACCCATTCAAGAGCGAACCGTCCGGTCTGGATTTCAGTCAGGATTTTTTTCATTTCTTCACGGACCTGATCATTTATTATTCTCGGGCCCCTGGTCAGGTCGCCGTATTCTGCTGTATCACTGACAGAGTAACGCATTCTTTCCAGGCCGCCTTCGTAAATCAGATCAACAATCAGCTTCAACTCGTGCAGGCATTCAAAGTATGCGATTTCAGGCTGGTAACCTGCATCCACCAGTGTATCAAAACTGGCCTTGATCAGTGATGACACTCCGCCACAGAGGATAACCTGTTCACCAAAAAGATCGGTTTCCGTTTCTTCCTGCAGGGTGGTTTCTATTACCCCGGCACGGGTACAGCCGATACCCTTGGCGTAGGCCAGGGCCAGCTCTTTTGCTTTACCGGTAAAGTCCTGGTGAACAGCAAGCAGGCCCGGAACCCCGGCTTCTTCCTTGTAAAGTCTTCTCAAGAGGTGTCCCGGGCTTTTCGGGGCGATCATGAAGACATCTACATTCTCGGGGGGGACGACCTGGTTGTAGAGAATATTAAAGCCGTGAGATACAACGAGCGCTTTACCTTCAGTAAGGAAAGGCAGGACCGACTCTTTATATACTGCCGGTTGGACATTATCTCCGATTAGAAGCTGAATGATATCTGCTGCTTTTGCCGCTTCACTGACTGTTGCTACTTCCAGTCCGTCTTTTTTAACCTGTTCCCAGCTTTTACTTTCCCTGTGGAGGCCGACTACAACATCGAGGCCGCTGTCCTTAAGATTCTGGGCCTGGGAATGCCCCTGGCTTCCGTAACCCAGTACAGCAATTTTTTTGTTCTTCAGGACGTTTAAGTCGGCGTCCTGGTCATAATACATAACTGCCATTTGATAAATCCTCCCTGCAAATATGATAACTTTATTTATTAGCCATTCCCGCTAAAACTCCTGCCTGCTGGAAGAGTAAAAGTCAAAAAACATTGATCCGTTGACAAATGATTATTTGTACCAATACAAAGATTTATTTGAATTGGAAGTTGAAAAAAATTATGTATTTGCAGGTATTTGGGCTGCAAGAGTTTAATAATAATAGAAACCCCTGCTGAAAACCTCAGCGTGGATAATTTTATAGAAGGAGAGTGTTTAATGTGAGCTTAAAAGGAACCAAAACTGAGAAAAACATTTTAACAGCATTTGCCGGGGAAGCTCAGGCACGGAACCGCTATACTTATTTTGCCAGCCAGGCCAAAAAAGACGGTTACGTGCAGATGTCGGCAATTTTTGAAGAGACCGCTAACCAGGAGAAAGAGCATGCTAAAAGGCTTTTCAAACTTCTTGAAGGCGGTGAAGTTGAAATTCAGGCCGCTTTTCCGGCTGGTGTTATCGCCAATACTATCGATAACCTTAAAGCAGCAGCTGATGGTGAAAATTATGAATGGACCGAGATGTATCCCGGTTTTGCTGTTGTCGCCAGGGAAGAGGGTTTTAATGATATTGCGGACATATTTGAATCGATTGCCGTGGCTGAGAAGCAGCATGAAAAACGCTACCTGGCCTTGATGGACAATATTAAAAATGGATCCGTGTTTAAAAAAGATAAACCTGTAAAGTGGTTTTGCCGCAACTGTGGTTATGTTGAAGAGGGCCTGGAAGCTCCGGAAGTATGTCCTTCCTGCGATCATAAGCAGGAACATTTCGAGACTATTTGTGAAAACTGGTAGCATAATAGCGGAACCCGGTAAAAAAACCGGGTTCCCTTTTTTAAGCGATTCATTACCCGGGAGGGTTTTCTTTGAAGCTGGTTCGTTTTATGGATCATCAGGCTGTACGTTATGGAAAGCTAAAAAATGACATAGTCGTGGAAGTTAACGAACCGGGCCCGGATTGGTGTAGTGAACAATTCAGGGAAACCGGAAGGAGTTTTGGGCTTGCCGAAATCAGGTTGCTGTCTCCATGCCTGCCTTCAAAAATTATCTGCCTCGGTTTAAATTATCGTTCTCATGCGGAAGAAATGAAATATGCCCTGCCGAAAAAACCAATTATTTTTATGAAGCCGTCCACTTCGGTCATAGGTACGGGAGAAGCAATAGTATACCCGCCACAAAGCCGGCGAGTTGATTATGAAGCGGAGCTGGGTGTAGTAATTGGCCGGCGCACTTACCGGGTTGGGAATTCGGAAGCCCTTGATTATGTGTTTGGCTATACCTGTGCCAACGATGTTACCGCCCGCGACAAGCAGCCGAAGGAGGGACAGTGGACATATGCCAAGGGATTTGATACTTTTTGCCCTCTTGGCCCCGTTATAGAAACCGAAATAGGCAACCCCGAAGCTTTAAAAGTCAGGGGCTATTTAAACGACAGGCTGGTTCAGGAAGCACCGACTTCTGATCACTACTTTACTGTGGCAGACATTATCGAATATGTTGCAGGATGCATGACTTTGCTGCCGGGAGATGTGATCATGACCGGAACTCCGGCAGGGATTGGCCCGCTCTTGCCAGGCGATCGTTTCGAAGTATTGATCGAAGGGATCGGTTCATTATATAATAGTGTAACCAAAGCGGAATAAAGGTTTATGGTTTATGGAATCGTTATTTTTAATGAAAAAGGGTGTTGTCATCAGCCGGTTCATAGTATATAATATATTAA
>PWUG01000329.1 GCA_003562605.1 Syntrophomonadaceae bacterium
ACTACGTGCCGGTAGGCAGAAATCCTCATGTCGATCTTATGCTCACTCCGGAGCAAAGATTCTCGCTTGTGGACAGGGTTAATGAGATCAGAAAAAACAAGCCAATTTTTATTGCTGACTTCTGGAATGACGGTCACATGACCGACGGGTGTATTGGCGGAGGCAGGCAGTACTTCCATATTAATGCTGCGGGGGATGTAGAACCCTGTGCCTTCGTTCATTTCGCCGTCGATAACATCCGGGAGAAAAGTGTGAAGCAAGTCTTGCAGAATCCCTTTTTCCTGTCATACCAGAAAAAAATCCCCTTTAACGAGAATCACTTGGCCCCATGCCCCATTATTGATGCGCCTCAGGCGCTGCAGCAAATGGTGCATGAGACAAATGCCTGCCCTACCCACAGGGGAGCAGAGCAAGTGCTGGAGGGAGAAGTGGCCAGCTACCTGGAAGATTTATCTGGTCGTTGGATTAGAAAAGCAGAAGAATATGAAAAAGCATTGATTACAACTTGATTTCCTCTTACGTTCACAACCCATGCGAGGTGAACCCATTTTCCGCAAACACGTTAGTGTGTTTCATTCCACAGAAGCGGGTTAAGGTCTTCAAGTATTAGAAAAACAAGTAGGAGGAGTTATAATGATTCAAACAAAAGAAAGTGATGTAACTAAAACAGTCCGCGAAGCAGTGGTTAAGGCCGCTGAAAAAGGTGAAGACATGGCTGTTTCAACAAAAGAAATAAGCCGAAATGTTATGAAAAATGCAATAAGTAAGATTGAGCCGACTAAAGAAAATATTGAAGAAACAGTTAGAGATATTGTTAAAGGTGTGGCAGCTGGAGCGAATGAAGCAGGCCTTGAGGTCAAAGAATTAACCGGCAAAGCAGTTGAAGGCGCAGTTCCCCCAAAGTTGCGCAGTTTGCTAGAGATGCCTCAGATGTTCCCATAGAAGAAGCGAAATTTGGGTTTAGTCAATAGAGGAGACCAGGAGTATTAAGGCTATGATAGGATATTTATAGATACTGTGAAGAATAGATGTTTGGCTTATTAAATTTTTGCTCCACACCAGCCAGTACTGTTAATGATTTTAGCAAAGAGCCGCTAATTTATTCTCCCCTATTTCAGGAGGTGGTTAACATGGTAATCTAAAGAACAAATATGACGGAGATATGATGGAGATATAATGAAGCCTTATCCAATCTTATTTTATTTAACTGGAGGTGAATTAAATGGAATCTTCAACTAATGTTCCAGATAAGGATTACAATTTGATCAGCGTTCTTTATCATGTTTTAAAAGGTGCAGATAATTGTGATACTTATATAAGGGATGCCGAAAAGGAAAATGATCGTGAACTTGCTGATTTCTTTATAGAGACAAAGAAGAAGTACATGGAAATTGCCGAAAAAGCCAAAAAACTAGCTGCCGGTCGGTTTAGCTAACGGATATGAGAAGGATAAGTATATCGTCCGCTTTTAAAAAGGGCCGTTCTCAAAAATAATATTGGGGACGGTCCTTCCTTGCCAATTCCGCTAAGACCGATCACTGATGCCACCAGTAGCCGACTGAAGCGATCACTGAAGTCATACATAATTGGTAAGTTATGAAGAAGTCAGTAATAGAGGTATTGAAAACTGGAATAGGTTTTGAAAAAGCCAGTGACTATGATTACATAATGTGGGCAATGGCAGGTGATGAAATTATTAATATTCCAAATGAAATTAAAGTTATATTGAAAAGTTTGGCTCATTTAAAATCCATTGTTGATTTTTTAAGCAGCATTGGCTGTGCAAACTCTAAAGAGCGGATCATTTCGTGCAACAGTGCAGGTTTTACCTTTGGCAACACGCTCAAGGAACTTAAACCAGTGCACATAGTTGCTGAGGTATTTCGTGGCCACACCGTTGAATCTTCTCCATCCAAGATTTAAACGTTGATGATAAGAGCTGACATTTTGGATATGGTAGAAGCCCTTGATCACCCTGATCTTCTGGCTCAAATTTACATGCACATACTGCAGATCGTTCAATCTGGCAAACTTCCTGAAGCTTGGCTGTTTGTCGGTACAGAAGATAGAATCCGGTAAAATATTATTCCCACGGCAGAGACCATCGATGTGTTTAGCAGGGAATTATCCAGGTTGCTCGCGCCCGGACCGGTTTTGCCTGAGCGCAAAAAATTGAAGCGGAGGAACAAAATGAACATTATCGCTGTTATCCCGGCTTACAATGAAGAAAAGACCGTTGGAGATGTGCTGTCCGTCTTACAGCAAACTTCCCTGATCGATCGCATTATCGTGGTCAGCGATGGCTCCACGGACAACACGGTGGAAGTAGCCGGCAAATATGATGTGGACGTTGTTGATCTGAAGGAAAACCGGGGCAAAGGGGGGGGCCTTGCAGGCCGGATTGGAGAACACCCGGGCGAAGGTCGTCTTGTTGCTGGATGCGGATTTAATTGGTCTCACGACGAAGCACGTGGAAAACCTGGTTTTACCGGTGCTGCAGGACCGGGCGGACATGACCATCGGGATCTTCGAAAAAGGCCGCAGGGCCACGGATTTTGCACAAAAGATGGCACCGAAATTATCCGGACAGAGAGCGATCAAGTATTCCCTCATCGACCAGATATCAGGTCTGGACGTGATCCGCTTTGGCGTGGAAGTGGCCCTCAATCGCTTCATGGATTCAGCACAAATCCGGGTGGAGAAGGTTTTGCTTCCCGATATGTCCCACGTGATGAAGGAAGAAAAGCTGGGTATGTTCAAGGGCATGGTTGCCAGGATGAAGATGTACTGGGAAATTTTCAAATCGCTGACCAGTGTCGACTCGTTAAAAATAAAATAAGGCGTAAGGTTCGCTGGCTTTCTTCGTGGCTCATTTAATATCCATTGTTGATTTTTTAAGCAGCATTGGCTGTGCAAACTCTAATGTGTGACTAGGGGCGCTGATACGGGCGTCGTACCCCAGCTTGTTTTAATCTTGATCAGGTGTTTTAAATACTTTTGACGTGCAGGTGTTCACCCGGGTGCCGGCCCGGGGAAAAACGGTCATCCTTCTATCGTCTGTTACGGGACACCGCTAAAATCCAGAGGAATATCCCCGAAGCCTTCGCTTCGCTCCAATAACGATGACAACATCACCATGGCAATGCCAGTAGCAATTTTTCGCTGTAAGGTTAGAATGGATGAGCAAAACAAAGGGGCTGACCCCGAGGCCTGCCGGGGTTCGGCCTCATTTTTTTGTGCCTGGGCACTTTTTTGTCTGGGCACACGGGAATAAATTTGCAGCGAGAAATGAGAATCAAATCACGAAATAATGAGAAATTTTCTAATAGATCTCTGGGCATTCCTCTGGATAAGATACTGTTAAGAGAAACTTATTGAGGTGTTAAGTCATTTCAAAGGGAAAGGAAAGGTGAAAGGCATGCTTCATCAAATTCCTGCCGGTAAAGGAATCAAGAACCGGCGGGAGTCTTTAACGCCACAGCAACGGGCCAACCTGGAATTACTTTTATTAAAGATCAAAATCAAGGTCCTTGCCCGAAAAGTAAGCTGATTGATGCATTATTGAGAGCCGCAGGTAGCAGTCAGGATCGGATTGCTTTTCAAACGAAACATACTGAGCTCAGGCCATGTAAAGTTGTTAGAAAGATGGAGATGGGACAAAAATTCTCCATGCCCGAAAGCAGCATAAAGATGGAAGTTAGAGTTTCCCAATAGCTACTTGATGTGAACGGAGGTAAACAAATGGTGGAATCGCAGGGTCAGGTACAGCTGGTTTATAATCCAGAGGATAAGCCTAAATCGAAAAAAGATATTATTTTCTACTCCTTGCAATGGATATTAATGATGTTTTATCCCGTGGTTTGGGGTTATGCGATTGTAGGTCTGGGACTCGGTCTTTCTGGAGATGTGCTTGCCAGTTACATGGGAAGGATTGTTTTGATGATTGGTGTTTGTACCCTGGTACAGGCGATGACCGGACATCGATTTGCCATGGTTTCGGGGCCAAATATTATCCCCTCCCTGGCTATTGTGGCGGCATTTGTTGCAGGGGGAGAGGAATATGCACTCCTTTCTTTTAATGCATATATTATTGCAGGAATCGTTGTGGCTATTCTTGGCGGGTTGGGGCTAATCAGTTATATTGGAAAAGTCTGGACACCATTGGTCCTTGGAGCCATGGTTATGATGGTAGGCTTGGCAACTAGTTCGGTAGGGATGGAATTAATCGCCGAGCACGGTTTTGCCTGGCCTTTTTATGCAGGTATTATTTTGGCCTTGCTTTGTGGTTATGTTTCCATTAAAGGAAAAGGAATGTTGGCAACAGTTCCGGTGATGGTTGCCATTGCTTTGGGTTATATCATTTTCATTGCTTTAGGTGAATTTGACTGGGAATTAATAAGGTCAATGCCCACCTTTGTTGCACCCACTTTGTTCCCTTTTGGAACAGAGTTCCCTCCAGCCGATTTGATCATCACAATGATCGTGGTAAATCTTTTTTCAGCCATAAACTTATATGGCAATGTGCAGGGATATGCCGGTGTCATTGGAGCTGACGTTCCTGTTACCAGAGAAAAGAGGTATTTTGCCATATTTGGCCTTGTTGAGGGTTCTCTTGCGGGAATTCTTGGTGTCCCAAGTTATGTTTCCTATGGAGAAAATTTAGGCCTTGTCCTTTTAACCAAAGTAGCAGCAAGGTTTTTTATTATAGTTGCTGCTATAGTCTTTATTGTTTTGAGTTTTTTCGGGCAAATAGGCGGGTTTATGGCTGCTATGCCCCCACCAGTGGCAGGTGCCGTCCTTCTTGGGATAGCGGCAACTTTGATTGGGATTGGAGCAAATATTTGGCACCAGGGAAGTCAATTTGAGACCAGGGAAATATTTATCGTTGGTTTTTCTGTATTCTTTGCCCTTGGTATATCCTTGCTTCCTCAGGAGTTTTATGACCTGCTTCCTCGGTTAGTGGGGACCATTATTGGTAACCCCGTTATTCTAGTTATCATAACTGTTATCGTGTTGGAACAGATAATCTTTCGCGAGAAGGCTCTTTCTTCAGATTAATCTGTTTTTGCAAGGGAACACAGCTCAAAACTCGCCAGGAGTCGACTAATTCCTATGATAAGGGAGGTGATAGCAGGAAAGATTAATGGTTATTAATATTAATGGATGATATCAGCATCAAGCGAGTTAAGCTAAAAAATACTTTAGAAAGGATGTATGAAGAAAAATGACTAACATGCGCAAGTTTGAAAAAACTTTGGACAAAAACCGGGAGGAGATCTTAAAAAGGGTAGCCGAAGCTTATCAAGATTTTAAACAGACGAAAACATTTGGTTTTCCAGCATGGCTTTATGGTTCACCGAAGGGAGTACTCTTCAAGCTTGAGGTGGAGGACTGCCCGCAGTTTGGCGACACGGCTTATCTAGAGTTTGATTCAGCCAGGACAGCCTTTTTGTCCGTAGACATGCAAATCGATTTTTGTGGTGAAAAAGGGTACGTTGATGTAATGGGGTATGATCTCTCTTTAACTGCTGCTGCTATCGAGCCCATTAAAAATTGTCTTGACACCGTACGGGGTACAGATATTAAAGTGATTCACACAAGAGAGGGACATGATCCAGATCTTTCAGAAGCCCCTTTTAATAAAATCTTGCGAAGCAAGATCGTTGGCAACGGGGTTGGCATCGGGGAGACCCCTCCAGGTGGCCTGGGTTGTTTGTTAACTCGAGGTGAAAAGAACTGGGATATCGTAGAAGAGCTTTATCCTATAGAAGGAGAATACATTATCGATAAGGCTGGCAAAGGGGCCTTTAACTCCAGCACCATCCATATGGTGTTAAAAAATATGGGGGTTACACACCTGGTTATAACCGGTATTACAGCAGATGTTTGCCCTCATACTATCATGCGGGAGGCCAATGATTTTGGGTATTGGTGTGTATTCCTAAAAGATTGCACCGGCGCTACGGACTATGGCAACTATGAAGCAGCCATTAAACAAATTAAGATGCAAGGTGGGGTATTCGGTTGGGTTTCCGATTCTCAGCGGTTTATCAAAGCGGTTAAGGACGCCAATTTAAAATAATTCACAAACTAAATTAAGAAGCTTAACAGTATAATATTATCAAGGAGGAGAATGGTGGAAAAAAAGATACGCTATTCTCCTCCATGTTTCGTTTATTATTTAGCAAATTTCCATTGATAAGGCTAAGTGGAGGGAATCAAATTGAGTGAAGAAAAAAACTTTCTAGACCTGTCCATGATGAATGCTGCTGAACTCTTTTCTGATGCTATTATTGACTACATACCCAAAAATGAAATTGGACCAAAAGTTCTTTATAGGGCTGCAGGGGATAACTATATATTGGTAGAGTACGGTGAAATGATACTTGACTTAAATCTTACATTTCGCGTTTATGCTCTGGATAAAGCGTTGAAAGCACTCTGTTTAAAGGGACTAAATGAGACAGCGCCTGGGGTTCGCTCTCTTCTTATTCACTATAATAATTTAGAATTGTCACTTCATGACTTACTTCATCATTTAAAAGAAATAGAAACCACTCTTCCAGAGCTGGGAAAGGCAGAGGTGCCTTCAAGGATCATCAATCTTCCCATTGCTTACCGTGAACGATGGACCAAAGAGGCAGTAAAGAAATATATGAATTCGGTAAGAGCTGAAGCGCCTTACTTGCCCGACAATGTAGAATTTATTGCTAGATGTAATGACCTTAAGGTGAAAGATGTAGTTACATACCATACAGCGACCAAACACTTGGTACTGGCTCTTGGAGATGTTTATCTGGGTGCTCCTTGTGCCGTTCCCCTTGATCCACGCCGCAGACTTGTGGTTCCCAAATACAACCCTGCCAGAATGTGGACACCTGAGGGTGCGGTAGGGATAGGAGGTTCCTATGTATGTATTTACCCCATGGAATCCCCAGGTGGTTATCAACTCATCGGAAGAACCCTGTCCATATGGAACACTCATCAAACCTCTCCTCTCTTTCAAGATGCTCCATGGTTATTAAGACCTTTTGATCGAATCCAGTTTGAAGAGGTAACGGAAGCAGAGATAGAGGAACTGAGGGAAAAAATGTTATCCGGGGATTATAAACCGAAAATTGAAGAAAGTATTTTTAACCTGGAAAAGCACAACTCCTTCTGTGATTCCGTCAGGGAAGAAGTCGAGAAATTCAAGAAAAAACAAAAAGAAGCTATTTCCCGCTGGACGGAAAATTATTGAACACCCATAAACTGTTTAAAAGGGATGAGATAATCTATGATTGCTATTATTGAGAAAGGCCTTCAGACTACGGTTCAGGATTTTCCGGGAAGGGTAGGATACTGGAACATCGGGGTTCCTCCTTCGGGTCCGATGGATTCACTCGCTTTGAGGATTGCCAACAAACTTGTGGGCAATCAGAAAAGTGCGGCGGGACTTGAGATCACAGCCCGGGGGCCCAAAATTTTGTTTCTAGAAGATAGTAAAATCGCTTTGACCGGTGCAGTGCTCCATGGCAATCTTGATGGGAAAGAAGTACCCTGGTGGAAAGGGATCATAGCAAAGAAAGGTTCCATTCTATCTCTTGAGTCTTTAAAGGGATACGGCTTGCGGTCATATCTTGCTATTAGCGGTGGGATTGATTGTTACTGTTGCTGAACGTTGACCGAAAACTGACTGTGTAAATTGTCCAGGTTCTGCTGGGCATAAAGACCGGAAAACAAGCCGGGATCTTAACCCCTTTAAGGCATTCACGCTAAAGTTA
>PWUG01000204.1 GCA_003562605.1 Syntrophomonadaceae bacterium
ACCATGATACCCGGTTCTGTTACATGGGCGAAAAACGCTTCAGGGCCCTCGAAGCAAAGCTGCCCCCGGGCACGACTATTCTCGGGCTTGACGAGCCCACAGCCTGCATTATCGACTTTTCGTCCCGGGAGGCTGTCGTGGAAGGACTCGGCCAGGTGACGGTCAGGCGCAGTGGGGCGGAGCAGCGCTTTGCACGTGGTGAACAGATCCCCTTTGAACGTCTGCTCGGCGTTTCCGAAGCCCCGGGGATCGATGCCGGACCCGGAACCGCTTCACTTATTTCTTCAGGCAACGTCGATGAAGCGGATCCACCTTTTTGGGAGCGGATGCATGGTATTGAAACTGCTTTTCACCGCTCTCTTGAACAAAACGATACGGCAGCATTAACCACGCAGCTGCTCGAAGCAGACAGGCTTCTCTGGCAGGCTCAACTTGATCTGGAGAACCCCGAGTTCGTGTCGCAGGGCCGGGAGCTTTACCGCGAGATGATTGTCCTTGCCGGTACAGGAATTGATCGGGCCACTACCATTATCCCGCGTAAATTTAAGGACCTGGTAAAAGAGCTGGTTGAACTACGGGAACAATACCGCCGGGAAAAACGCTGGTCGGAGGCCGATCAAATCCGTAATCTACTACAGAACGCCGGAGTATTACTGGAAGATACACATAATGGGCCGCAATGGCACATCTGAACCACTGCCAGGGATATACCTGCGGGCGCAGCTGCTCTTTCACAGGCTGAATATCTGTGACAGCCGGGGTGAGTTACTTCCGCACTTTAAGTTTCTTTATCGCTCCTTCGAGGCCTTCCACGGTCAGCTCAAACATGGGGAAAATATCACGGATTACAGAGATGGTGTAGTTGCCGGTCGCCCGATCCCAGAAAGGTGAAGGGATCGGGTTCAACCAGACTGCATGGTCGAAGTGTGCGGCGATACGCTGCAGCCAGTTAATCCCAGGTTCATCATTGCTGTAAGACCAGTCTATGGCGCCGCCCGGCATCGTCAGCTCGCTGGGAGCCATGCTGGCATCCCCCAGTAAAATGACCTTATAGTCCGGCCCCAGCATATGCAGGAGATCCTCCGTTTTCATTGAACTGGCCATGTTGCAGGATGGGTCCAGGTAGATATGCTGGTATATGCAGTTGTGGAAAAATAAGAAGCGCAGATCCTTAAAGTGGCTGGAGCGGTTCATGGCTGTAAAGAGCTGGCTGCAGATGCGCATGTAGGGATCCATCGAGCCTCCCGAGTCCATAACCAGGGCCACTTTCACCATGTTCTTACGGCCTCTCGTCCAAACCAGCTGGAGCAGGCCTCCCTTGTCCCCCGTCTCCCGGACCGTTTCATCAAGGTCGAGCTCTTCACGGGGGCCCTCCACCTTGCTGCTTAGCTGCCTAAGCTTGCGCAGCGCAACCTCAAATTGCCTTACCCCGATGGTCGAATCAGTTCTAAAACCACGGAAATTTCGCTGTGCGGCTACCTGGACGGCTGATTTGTTCAGCGATTCGCCTCCGATGCGGATACCCGCGGGGTGATAGCCGGAATGACCGAAAGGCGAGGTTCCCCCCGTGCCGATCCAATTCGATCCGCCGTGATGCTCACCTTTTTGTTCCTGCAGCCGCTGTTCAAGCCGGCGGCGCAGATCATCCAGATCCCATTCCTGGAATTTAAGCCGCTCTTCGGGAGAGATGTGCAGGGGAGGAAGTGCTTTTTCCAACCATTGAAGTACTTTTTCCGTCAGTTCAACGGGCGTTTCAATGCCCTTAAAGTAACTGTAAAAGGCCAGGTCATAACGGTCATAATGGGTTTCACTTTTTACCAGCACAGCCCGGGAGAGGTGGTAAAAGCCTGTCAGGCTGGACAGGGCCATGCCTTTTCCCAGCGCTTCCATCAGTGTCATCCATTCCGTGATGGCCACGGGTACGCCGTAAGCCTTTAACAGGTAAAAAAAATTGATAAACATAAACCTAAGTCCTCTCTGCCTGTCCTTACCGGAGGCGCGGTATCCCCGTGGCCGATTTAACCTGGTGTCCCTCGTTGTGCAGGCGATGCAGGACAGTATTGAAATCATGGTCTTTTTTCAGCAATACGCCCAGGAAAGGAAGCTCTACGACGATTTGTTCGGGGCTGATGCCTCCCACAGTCAGGGCCTGGACCCAATCAAGAAGTTCGCTGGTACTTGGTTTTTTCTGGAGGCCGCCAATGCTGCGGATCCAGTAAAAGGCTGCCATCGCATCTTCGAGTAGTTTATGCTGGAGATCGGGATGGTGGACTTTGATGATCTCTGCCATCATCGAAGCATCGGGAAAAGCGATATAGTGAAAAATACAGCGACGCAGAAAGGCGTCGGGCAGTTCTTTTTCAGCGTTACTCGTGATGATCACTATAGGACGCTGCCGTGCCCGCACCGTCTCCCCCGTTTCGGGGATGTCAAAACTCATGATATCCAGTTCCCAGAGCAGGTCATTTGGAAATTCAATATCTGCCTTGTCGACCTCGTCAATAAGCAGAACTACCTGGCTGGAAGCGAGAAAGGCCTCACCCAATTTACCCATCTTGATGTAATGTCGGATGTCGGATACGTCATGGTCGCCGAACTGGCTGTCATAAAGGCGCTGGATTGTGTCGTAGATGTAGAGCCCATCTTTAGCCTTGGTCGTAGACTTGATGTTCCAGATCAGCAGTTCCTTTTTTAAATCGTCGGCGATGCTTTGCGCCAGCATGGTTTTCCCCGTACCCGGTTCACCCTTGATCAGCAGGGGCCTTCCCAGCGCCACTGCCACATTGACACTGTTCTGCAGTTCCTGTGATGCGATATAGTCTCTTGTTCCGGAAAATTGTGCTTGATTATCTTGCAATGTATTAAACCTCCCACCTTTGCTGCAAATTATAATTATATATCTTGATTATTTATAAACCTGATAAATAGTATATCAGTTTTATAAATTAATTTCTGCTAATAATTGCAAACATAGCCAGGTTGACAACTATCGATCCTGCATATAATCTGGTCAGCTTTTGCAGCTTTTGCATGTTGGCTTTCACCTCTCTGGCAATCGGTGCACCTTCTCCAGCAGATTGTGTGCTGTAACGGCCAACTGATGTGACAGGTACCCCGCCGTCCCTTGACACACCACTGACACACATATATCAGTTTAAACTGGCCTGGGAAGGATTTAAGGGGTATGGAAAGAAAATATAGCAAGGAAAGGAGAGATGAAAATGTATCAAGTTCATAGCCTTGAAGATTACAACCGTCCTGTAGATGAAGATAAGATCGAAACAGTAATTAACAGCATGTCTGAGCAGGGTTGGGCCTTTAAGCAGTTAAGCACTGGCGGGGGAGGGGAGTCGGGTTTTTTTATATCCTGGGTCTACATGGTTTTTGAAAAGTAAAGATAGTTTACCGACTATTATGTTTTAAATATCAAAAAAACAAATAAGCTTAGGAGAATATTATGGCTTATAATTTTGATGAGATTATTGACCGCAAAAATTCTAATGCCTTAAGTACCGATGGTTTCCGTGAACATATCTTTCATGCGGATTCAACCATGAAATTCCCTTATGAGGATGACGAATTTGTAAGAATGTGGGTTGCTGATATGGAATTTGCAACACCTCAAGTTATTGTTGACGCCATCAGGGACAGGCTGGAACACCGCATCTTTGGATATACTAAAATATTTGATCCTGAATACTACAACACTTTCATTCGCTGGACAGAAAAACGATATCAATGGCAATTTGAAAAAGATCATTTAGTTACATCTAACGGGGTTATCCCCGCACTGTACGAACTTGTTCGTTTTATCTGCAAACCTGATGAAATAGTTCTGTTTGTAACGCCGTCTTATTCATATTTTAAACGTGCTGCTGATATTAATAATCGGGAATATCTTTGTTCAGACCTAATCAATAGCGATGGATACTATACCATTGATTATGACGATTTTGAAGTAAAAGCAAGTGATCAGAAAACAACTCTGTGTATATTTTGCAATCCTCACAACCCGACTGGCCGGATCTGGTCTATTGATGAATTGAAACAAGTTGGTGACATATGTATCCGCCATGGTCTCTGGGTTATTTCTGATGAAATCCACTGTGATCTATTAAGAATTGGCAATACACACACCCCATTTGCAAAAGTTTTTCCTGACTACGACAAAATCATAACCTGTATGGGTCCCAGTAAAACATTTAACATAGCCGGGCTCATGATTTCCAATATAATTATTCCCAGCAGCGCCATGAGAAGCGTTTGGAAAGAATTCCACTATGGCTTTGAGAACCCACTCAGTATTACTGCTTCCCAGTCTGCCTACGCTTATGGTGCCGATTGGTTGGATCACTTGTGCGTCTACCTGGACGAAAATTTCAAGTTTACCGGTGAATACCTGGCTAAACATCTGCCAGATGCAAAATACCGGATTTCAGAAGCCACATATCTGGCCTGGATTGATATTGGCAGTTATCTGCCTGCCGAAGTAGATCTCCCGCTATTCTTCGCTAACAATGCAGGTGTCCTTCTCGAAGGCGGCAATATGTTTGTCAGGAATGCTGATGGATATATCCGTTTGATTCTTGCATGCCCACGTTCGGTGTTGGAAGAAGGGCTTCGCCGTATCTGCGAAACACTTAATTCCCGCTGACAGAGCCGGCAACACATCAAATTGTCAGTTAACTTGCCAATTAAGTGAAAGTATAGTATAATTAATTGAGATTGAAAAATTATCCATAAAAAAGTCAGGATCAAATAGCTAATATGATTGGCGTGGTTGAACTTCCTTTGTAAAAACCGGAAAATCTAAAATACTGCGAAGCATTGCTCCTTTTATACACCGTTATTTTCGAGTGGACCTGAAACATTTTCGTAACTATACGCGTTAATAATCTGCGTTGCATTAATTGAGGACTGCTTATTTAGTGATGTAATTGGGTGTGTTATAGAGACAGGAAGTAAAAAGGAAATTTGAGTGGATGTTTAATTTTTAAGTTTCTCCAATTCGCTATTTATTAGAAGCGAAGGTGGATGAATAAAATAAGGAGGAATCTGGTATGAGTGAAAAAGAAATTTATCGCAAGAAGATGCAAGCACAGTTGGACGAGTGGAAGGCAGAGCTCGATAAACTAAAGGCAAAAGCAAAAAAAGAGGATGCCGATGCCAAACTTAAAGCAGATAAAAAGATTAATGAGCTTGAAAACAAGATCGAAGAAGGGCAAAACAAGCTTAATGAACTTAAAGAGACAAGTGATGAAGCCTGGGGCTCGCTTAAAGATGGAATAGACTCTGCCTGGGAGTCCATGAAATCAGGTTTTGAGGATGCTGCTTCAAAATATCGGGAATAGAAATCTTGTGAACCTTGCATGACTGGTACTGGTTATAAGATTTAGTAACTGCCAAGGGGTCTTGATGTTTTCTCATCAAGGCTCCTTTTTCTATTTTGTTCATCTCCGGAATCAAATTTTACATAAGGTGTTGACAGCCTGGTTAGTCGAGCAAATATAATATATTTAAGCCTGCCGCCCCGGCATAAATAATCTGGTCATGTAGGTCAGTTCTTTTTCCAGCTGGATATAGAGCTGATCGAGGTTGTCGATCATTTTTTTAATCCTGGAAGAAGAAAGTGATGAGCACTGATGATGAAAATTGAGATACAGGCTAAGATAGTCTGCTAATAAAGCAGCAGTCCCGGTGGACAAGACCTGGGGCCTTTTATCCGATACCGGGTTTTCCAACAACCTGATCAGGCGTTCACGCCAGTCCAGGCTGGCCGGTACCCATCTATCTGTAATCCTGGCGATATGCACCAGGCAATCTTCGACAAGCAGGTAGAAATCATAGAGGCAGCTGCCCAAATAGAGCAGCCGGTATTTATCGGTGTCAGGCAGCTGTTTCTTTTCGTCTGAAAGTTTATTGACAATTATTTTCATTTCTGCAAGACTGCTGCTTAAAACTGTGCAAGTTTTCTCAAGGCTTTGCCTGGATGGAGCAGATGAGTTACGCTTAAATCTACCAATATCTAACATATAGTCCCCCCAGAGCCGCTCCAGGACGGCATTATATTAAATTTCGCCTGTCATTCTATCTGAAAAAGAAGTAACGAAGCCGGTTTGCCTCAATATTATTTTCTAAAGCTTCGATCTTATTTTGCCTGTCCAACTCCAGGTTTCGGTTAACAGAGTCCGTCGTAAAATCTTCTTTTTGCACCTTTACCCTTAAGGAAACATGGTGATAGGGGATTTTTACTGTAAATTCCATTCTATTTTCCTCCTCCACTCCAAAGTGGTATTTTATAGATCTTTAATGTTTACTGCTGCTTTTTCGTTATCCGGTTGCATAATAAAATCCTTGATAACATCACTGGTCTCGTTTAGTGTATTCAAGCGCAGGCTGTAGCTAATCGAATCGTTTTCTGCGATATGCACCCGGATCAAGCCCGCTGCCCGTAATGAGGCCATATGGTAGTGCACTGTGCTTTTAGAAATCCCCAGGAATGAAACCACCTTCATGAAAGTACTCTCTCCCCGGGCCAGGTGTCGCATGATTTTAAGCCTGTTACCGTCGCAAAGGGCAGAGGTGAGGCGTAACAACTTCGGCGAAGGTTCCCCGGGAACCGGTTCAATATCTACCGGATAGTGAACTATGAAAAGGTCTTTTTTCAGTGCATAAATGTTGAAAGGCCGACCGTGGTATTGCGGTACGAGAAAAACCAGGGTTTTTTCTTTTAAATTTTCCAACCTGACACCACCGGTAAGCTGTTCAATTAAGTCCTGCGGTTGCATATCCCGGGCCAGATTTTCTTTGTCCCGGGCTTCTTCAGCTAGCATCTTAATTATATTCGGGTCAAAGGTGTTGAAATATGATTTTTCCCATTCCTTCATTATCTTATTGATCGAAGCCAGGTTTTCGAGATTTGGTAAAAAATCTTGTAACAGCATTGGTGTTAGTGATGTATACTCAGCCAGCTCACCAATGCTCATCTTATTTAACCAGGCACAAAACTCCTCAAAGGTGTCAAATGGCTGATCGGAAAAAACAACCATCAACTCAACTATATCCGAGAGGCTTTTTTTAATGCTCTTATTTTGCATCTGCTTGAGCAGGTCCGGTTTCAATTGTTTTTTTATCTCATTGGCCCATTCAGTGCCCATCTCGCTGTTCCGGAGCATGGTTTTATCGGAAAAAACCATCAGGCTCGTTGCCACTTCATAAATTGGTTTAAAGGTTACCTTGATTTTGCTTTTCATTTAGTTCACCTTTTTAGAACTATTATTGTAGTTCTATAATAATCGAACATATCTTTCTTGTCAAGACTTTTTTTGCCCGTACATAAAAAAATTTTTAACAGTTCTTTTTCAGGAATTTTTTGCATTTTGAGCTCTTGTATTAATTAATTAATATGAGGATTCCATATCAATAAGGCCTTTTTCTTTGGCCCGGTGAAGGCTCCAACTGTAAAATTTTGAACTGAAAAAAACCAGGAAGATACTAAAGGCGAGCAGAATCAAGAGTAGAGAGCTGTTGGAAAATTCGGCAAATGTGGGGAATATGACTGCTTGCGGACCCAGAAGGGCCCGCCGCGCCGCTTCAAGCCAGTATGTTACCGGGAAAAGAAACCCAATTGGTCTGAGTGCTGCGGGAAGAGTATCCAGGGGGAAGATGGCCCCGGAGAAAAGGAAAAGAGCTCCGCCGACAGCGTCTCCCAAAGACCAGAAGTGGCGGGCCATCA